>CBFCWS010000274.1:0-4807 GCA_965601765.1 uncultured Ilumatobacter sp.
TCGAGGGCTTCGGACCGACTCGGGCGCATGCGACCATCGTCGTGGTCGTGATGCTCCCCCTGCTCTTCCTGACCGGTCTGAAGGTGGCCGGCGGCCTGCAGGCGGTCAACAACTTCTACGGCCGCTACTGGGACGCCGTGTTCGGACCGGTGATCGGGCTCGGTCTGGCGACCTTGCTGTTCGCCGCACGATCCACGGTCCGCCGCGTCGCAACCGCGGCGGCGACGTTGACGCTGCTCGCCGGACTGATCCTCGCGGCCGCGCGCCAGGACGACATCGACCGGATGATCACCGAGGAGGGGTTGGGCGGCCTCGGGCGCATCTTCGGGTTGGTCGCGTTCATCGGCGGGTCTGGTTCGGTGCCCGTGCTCAGGTTGGCGCTCCTCGCTGTCGCCGGTTGCGCCGTCCTGGCGTCGCTGGGGCTGGCGACGTCACGCAGCGATGGGTTCCGGTGGGCGCTGGTCGGCCTCGCGGCGATCGGTGCCGCATTCGGGACCGCTCGGGTCCAGCAGGTGGTCGAGCCGGCGAACAACCCGTTCGCGTCGCTGGCGTCGGCACGCGGCGTGCTCGAGATCGTGCCCGACGGGGGCACGGTGCACTTCGTGCCCGTCTGGGAGGTCTCCGAGGCGACCGGCGAGGTCGACGTGTTGCACGCCCACTTCGTGCGGTGGATGTTCTACCAGTACCACCTCCCCGAGCTCGCGATCCCGATGGCTGCGCAGGACGACCCAAGCGACGACCTCCCGGGCCGCTACGTCTTCGCCCCCCTCAACGACGAGGCGCTCGCGGCGGCCGGAGCCGAGCGTGTCTGGAAGGACCCGGCGATCGCGTTCTCGCTCTGGGACACCCACCCCGACGAGGGGTGATAGCCGTCGGGCGCCCGGTCAGCGGCTCGGGCGATCACCCGTTCCTGCCTTCGACAGCGACGTCAATGCGTCGACGTACTCGTCCCACTCCGTCGCGACGTCGACCGGACGGATGGCTGTGGCGAACGTCCTCAGGACGCCCGGTTCGTAGAGCCGATCGATCGCGTTCGCCAGTGCCACCTCATCGTCGGGCGGGACCACGAACCCGTCGATGCCGTCGACGACCTGCTGGGCGAGGTCCCCGACGTCGGTGACGATGCTCGGCCGCCGTCGCAGGCGCGCCAGTCGCGGCTGTTGGGTACCGGTTGCGTGCAGGTAGGGCATGATCACGGCGTCGGCCGCATCGATCGTGGCAACGAGCTCGACGGTTGACGCGTAGGCGTCGACGAACTCGCACCGATCGTCGATCCCGAGCCGGTGAGCCAGCTCGCGGTAGCGCGACACGTCGTCCCAGAACTCGCCGCGGACCGTCAGCTCGGGTCGACTCCGGGATCGGGCGACCGAGCGCACGGCCAGATCGAGACCCTTGTACTTTCGCACGAAGCCCACGAAGGCGATCCGGTTCCTGGGATCGGCGGCGGGGACGGGAGGCCGATCGGGGATCGGGAAGTGGAACGGCATCTTCGCAGTGGCGACGTGCGCCGCGCCGAGCTCTCGGGCCAGCGCCGTCTCCCTGTCGGAGTGTGTGAGCACCCCGTCGACCTGACGGTAGAGCCGCTTGGCGAGGAAGCGATCAGGCAACCAGGACTCGTGCGGGAGCACGTTGTGCGCCACGGCCAGCGTACGTGCGCCGGCCGACCGAGCCGCTCGGAGCAGGGTGACGTAGGCCGGGGACTGGACCGACGTCACGATCGCCACGCAGACGACGTCGTGCATCCGGCCGAGCGCTCGCCCGATCCTCCACCAACCGTCGGGTCGGTTCCAGGCGAGCAGGCGGTCGGTCGCTCGGAACGCAGCCTGCTCGGGCTCCTCGATCTCCTGCCGGCCGGGGTAGAGCCGTTCGGGGTACTGCCGGCTCCAGGTCGCGATGGTCACCTCGTGTCCCGCAGCTTCCAGGCGGTGGGCGAGTTCGGTGGTGTGTTGAGCGACGCCTCCCTTGTACGGAAAGGTGGGACCCACCAGCGCCCACCTCGACACCGGCGCCCGAGGACGGCGTTCCCCGGGCGCATCCGGCTCGTTGCGGGGCGTCACGGCAGGCGACGCTAGCGCGCCGACCGTCGGCCTCCCGACAGCGCCACGCCTGTCCGATGGCGGTCCGGCGGCCGCAGCGGGCCCGTCGTTAGCCTGTGGGCGATGTCCGATCGACCGCGCAAGCTCGTGATCCAGGTCCCGTGTTTCAACGAGGTGGAGACGTTGCCGGCGACGATCGCCGACCTGCCCGCGGAGGTCGCGGGCTTCGACGTCGTCGAGTGGCTCGTGGTCGACGACGGCAGCTCCGACGGGACCGCGGAGCTCGCTCGCTCGCTCGGGGTCCACCACGTGATGTCCCATCGCACGAACCGTGGCCTGGCAGCTGCATTCATGACCGCGATCGACGGGTCGCTGTCCGCGGGTGCCGATGTGATCGTCAACACCGATGCGGACAACCAGTACGACGCGTCCTGCATCCCGGCTCTCGTCGCTCCGCTCGCGGCCGGCGCCGACATCGTCGTCGGTGAGCGGCCGATCGAGGCGATCCAGCAGTTCTCGCGGACCAAGAAGCGGCTGCAGCGCTTCGGGAGCGGCGTGGTCCGGCGATTCTCACGCACCGACATCCGCGACGCCGCCAGCGGGTTCCGCGCATTCACCCGCGATGCAGCCCTCCGGCTGCAGGTGTTCGGGCGGTACACCTACACGCTCGAGACCCTCGTCCAGGCCGGCTGGGAGGGCCTCGACGTCGCGTCGGTCCCGATCGACGTCAACCCGGAGACGCGCCCGTCACGCCTCGTCCGCAGCATTCCCCGGTACGTGCTGCGGTCGGCCCAGACGATCGTCCGCAGCTTCGCGCTCTACCGTCCGTTCCGGTTCTTCTTCTTGGTCGGGCTGCTGCCGTTCCTCGTCGGTCTGACCCTGCTCGTCCGATGGGTCCTGCTCTGGGCGATCGACGACGAGTACAGCAGCCGCCTGCCGTCGCTGTTCACGGCGGTCGGCTGCCTGGTCATGGCGCTCCAGGTCTGGATCTTCGCGTTCCTCGCCGATCTCCTGTCCGCGTCGCGCCGGATGACCTCGGAGCTGCGTCTCGCCGAACGTCGTCGTCGCCTCCTACCGTCGGTCGGTCCCGAGGACTGACGGGGCGTCTGCGACCGACGATGGACATCACGCTCACCGGCACCTTCTGTTCGTCGAACAAGGGCGACGCCGCGATGCAGCTCGTCGGGATCGACCGGCTCTCGACCATCGGCGACGTGTTCGTCGACACGCCGTCCCCCGATCACGACGCGGCGCTGTACGGTCGCGACCGGGTCGTCCACTGCGGTCGCCGCGAGCCTGGCAGGATCATCCTGCAGTCGGCGGCTGCCCTGGTCGTCGGTCTGACCCGGCGGCTCGGCCTCGGGTCGGCGGATCGACTGCTGCTGACCGACGAGCTGCGCCGCTTGGGTGATCGAGGCGGGCTCGTCGTCGACCTCAGTGGCGACATGCTGACCGAGGACTACGGGTTCGTCGTCGGGCTGTCGCACTTCATCCCGCTCGCGCAGGCACAGTGGATGGGGACGCGGGTGATCGTGTGCGCGCAGTCGGTCGGTCCGTTCCACCGGCTGCGACCCCTCGCCGGGACGGTCCTTCGGCGGTGCGACCTCGTGACCGTGCGAGACGAGATCAGCCTCGAGCACCTGCGCCCGCTCGGTCTCTCACCCGAGGTGACGGCCGATCTCGCCTTCCAGCTCCGGCCGGACGACGACGGCGCCGAGCGGGTCCTCGCTCGGCACGGGATCGGCGACAGGCCGTTCCTCGCCGTCTCGGTCAGCCCGATCATCGAGCGACGCTTCGAGGCCGCGAACCCGGGGTCGAGCTTCGCCGAAGTCGTCGCGCTCGCGCTCCGATCCGTCGAGTCGACTGCGCTGCGGATCGTCTTCGTCCCGCACGTGACCGGTCCGGGGGTCGCGAAGGACGATCGGGTCACGGCCGCCCGCGTCGCCGGGCGACTCGGTCCGGACGTCGTACAGATCGTCACGGATCTCGACCCGCGGGTCGTCAAGGGGGTGATCGGCCGGGCGCAGGCGATCGTCGGGTGCCGGATGCACGCCAACATCGCTGCGCTCTCGCAGGGCGTTCCCGCACTTGCGATCTCCTACTCGCACAAGACGAGCGGGATCATGGATCTGCTCGGACTCGGCCATCGGGTCGTCGACGGGGCCGACCTGACCGATCACCTTCAACCGATGCTGGCTGCGTGCCTCGCGTCGGTCGACGTCGACCGCTCGTTGCTTCGAGCGCGCCTCCCCGAGGTGAGGTCGCGATCGGCGCGGAACATCGATCGGATCGTCGAGGTGGTCGGGACGGCGGCGCGCTGAAGATCGGCCGGGCCGGTGACGAGCCGGTCGCTCGGTTCGCTCGCCGGCGTGGTCGTGCGTGACCGCGAGCTCCCGTTCGCTGCGGCGATCCCCTGAGCCGTGCCGGCCGGGGGTCCGGCTCGTCGCGAGCACGCTTCGTGCGTCGGCCTCAGGTGGACCTGACGTCGAATCCGAGTCCGAGCGCGACGCCGATCTGCGCCGGGTCGAACGTCACGAAGCGGACGGGAGCGGGCAGCCGCTCGGCCGCCGCCAGGTGGACGGCGTCGGCGAGCCGCACCGGTTGTGCCCGGGCGAGCGATGCGGCCCGGTCGAGGCAGCGCTGGTCCACGGGCACGACGTGAAGATGGTCCCAGGCGAGCCGAACGGCATCCTCGAGGTCGGCCCGTAGCGCGGGCTCGTCGGTCAGTCGGTCGATCGCGTCGTTGGAGGGTGCCGCTTCGAGCATACCGG
>CBFCWS010000275.1:0-4785 GCA_965601765.1 uncultured Ilumatobacter sp.
CCTCCGTGCAATCGCCGACCTTCCACACGGTTGTCCACAGCTGTGGACAAGAGGAGCGGTGGGCGCAGGCGAGGCAACCTACCATGCACCGGGCCGAGTCGGTAACGTCGCTGAGCAGGGAAGACGAACGACATGCATGTAACTCGCAACGAGGCTCGTCGCCCTGATCCGACCCGACCCGCACGCTGCCGGCGTGACGTTCACAGGTGATGCTGCACAGCGCGGGACTGGTTGCCGCGCGTGCTCGGGTACCCCTAGCCTTGTGAGGTCGGTACGGTCTCTGATCGCCGACGACACGGCGCGTGTCGCGCGCCCGTGAATCGCGGCACCCGACGACTTCGAGGCCGCCTGCAGGAGAACGACGTGAAGCGTACTTACCAACCCAATGCCCAGCGCAGGAGCAGGAAGCACGGGTTTCGCGCCCGGATGAGCACCAGGTCCGGCCGCAACATCATCAAGAACCGTCGCGCCAAGGGGCGCACCCGACTGTCGGCTTGATCCGACGGATCCGTTCGCGCCACGACTTCGAACGCCTTCGGCGTGATGGTGCTCGGATCCGAGCGACTCACCTGTGGAGCGTGTGGTGCCCCGACCCGACGGCGTCGACGACGTCGATCGCCTATGCGATCACCCGCGCCTCGGGTTCCGCAGTCGCGCGCAACCGAGTCCGGCGCCGACTCCGGGCGATCGTTCACGAGCTGGATCGGGGCGAGCCGTTCCCGCCCGGGCTGCTGCTGATCGGCCCTCGCCAGGGTCGACGGACCGAACCGACGTTCGATCAGCTGCATGCGTCCATGACCACGATTCTGGCTCGGATTCGTACGGACGGATCCAGCGACTGATGCTGCGGGCGATCCTCGCCTACCGGCGGGCGTTCGACGGACGGCCGTCACCGTGCCGATTCTTCCCGACGTGCTCGGAGTACGGGTATGACGCGATCGCGCTCCACGGCGCCGGGCGCGGCGGGTGGTTGACCGCCCGACGGCTGCTGCGTTGCCGACCATTCGGACCGTCCGGCTTCGACCCGGTTCCCGAGCCGCGGGCGTCGACCACCGAGCCGGCCGCCGGCGGGGTCGCCACCTGTCGTGGCGATGCTCGGCGCCCCTCGATGCTCGACTCCCCCACCATGACCACCAGGTCGGAGGCACCATGATCGCTGGCATCTTCGAGTACCCGGCGGCGCTGCTCGCATGGCTCTACGACATCACGAGCAGCTACGCAGTCGCGATCGGGCTGATCGCCGTGATCGTCATGCTGTTGGTGACGCCGCTGACGCTCAAGAGCACCAAGGGCATGCTCGAGATGCAACGTCTCGCGCCTGAGATGCGGCGGCTGCAAGCGGAGTACCGGGAGGACCGCCAGAAGCTCAACGAAGAGATGATGAAGCTCTACCAGGAGCACAAGGTCAATCCGATGGCATCCTGCTTGCCGCTCGTCGCGCAGATGCCGGTGTTCTTCATCATGTTCCGGATCCTCACCGGCCTGACGTATCGCCCGGCCGGGGGCAACGAGCTGATCGCACGCTCGGTGATGCGTGCCGGCGGCGAGTCGTACGACGGGCTGATCGGGTTCGTGCCGCGGTACGTCTCGGAGAGCTCGGCGATGTACCAGTCACTCGTGCGCCAGGACGAGATGGCCTCGCTCGGCCTCGACCTGTCGCTCTCCCCCGCCCAGATGCTCGCCGAGGACTTCACCCGCGGGCTGATCTACGCCGCGCTCGTCGTGGTGCTCGGCGGCCTCTACTTCTTCCAGCAGCGCATGGTCGCGGCCCGCGCCGCCGTCAGCCCGACCATGTCGCCGGCTCAGCAGAAGCTGATGCAGTACCTGCCGGTCGTGTTCGCGGTGTTCCAGATCTTCTTCCTGCTCGGCCTCGTCCTCTACTACATCGTCCAGTCGGTGCTGCGCATCCTCCAGCAGTTCTACATCACCAAGCGCTTCTACGGCAGCGACGAGTCGCTCGGCCGCCAGGCGCAAGCCGCGAGCGAGCGCGCCCGCGAGCTCGCGAAGAACGATGGTGGAGGCGGTCCGCTCGCGCAGGCCAAGCGCGACATCGCCGAGGCGAAGAAGAAGAAGAAGGAAGACCCGGCCGAGGCGCCGGGCACCGTCCGCCCCACCAAGCGGACCACACCACCGAAGAACCGTCCGACACCGTCGGCCAAGGGGCGCAACAGTGGGCGCCCCGGTACGAGTTCGCAGTCGCAACGACCGACGAACCGACCTGCGGCCAAGCGCAAGAAGCGCTGACGGAGCGACGTGCACCACGAACAGGGGAATCATCATGGATTGGGTTGAGTTCACGGGCGACACGGTCGCCGAAGCTCAGGATCGAGCACTCGACGCCCTCGGCGTCGGTCGCGACGAAGCCGATTTCGAGGTCGTCGAGGAGCCGACGAAGCGTCTCCTCGGTCTCGTCAAGCGTGAAGCTCGGGTTCGCGCCAGGGTCCGGCCGACCGCCGTGCGCCCGAAGCAGGACCGTCGCGCCCGACGCAAGCGCGGCGGTGAGCGGCGTGGCAACGGCGAGCAGCGCTCCGGCGGGTCGACGACGGACTCCCCGAGCGACCGGGCGGCCGACACCGATGCGGCCACAGCGACGAAAACTGTGTCGGACCGGTCGACGGACGGCGCCGATCGGAACGGTTCCCGGGCAGCGACCCGGCAGGGGCAACGCCGCCAGCGGTCGCCCCGCAGCGGGGACACCGGCCGCGAGAACGGAACGGGGCGGGCCTCGAACGGGCACGACGAAGGATCAACGAGCAAGGAGCAAGCGATGAGCGACGAATCGGCACCTCAGGTGTCGCCCCACGAGGTGCGAGACGCGGCCGTCACGTTCATGGACGGACTGATCGAGGCCTTCGGGCTGTCGGCCGAGACGACCTCGGAGGTCGAGGGCACCGAGATCGACGTGGCGATGACCGGTCCGGAGCTCGGTCTCCTGGTCGGCCCCGGCGGGCGGACGCTCGCCGCGGTGCAGGATCTCGTCCGCGTCGCGTCGCAACGGCGCCTCGGCGACCACGACACTCGCTTGCGGATCGACGTCGGTGGTTACCGCGAGAAGCGCCGGGCCGCGCTGGAGCAGTTCACGCGCAAGGTGGCACAACAGGTGATGGACGAAGGTGCCCCGAAGGCGCTGGAGCCGATGCCGTCCGCCGATCGCAAGGTCGTGCACGACGTCCTCAACGAGATCGACGGTGTCGCGAGTCGGTCCGAGGGTGACGATCCTCGCCGCCGGGTGGTCATCGAACCGGCGTGATCGACCCCGATCGCGGGTCGCACGATCCGCGGATCTCCGTCGATCACGACCTGCTCGAGACCCTGCGCCTGGCGCAGCGTCTCGGCGTCGTCGGCTCGGGTTCGGTCATCGATGCCGCGGAACACGCCCTCCAGTACGTCGAGGCCCTCGCCCCGGTGCCGGCCGGAAGCCGGTTGGTCGACCTCGGGAGTGGCGGCGGCTTGCCTGCGCTCGTGGTCGGACGCTCCCGCCCCGACCTCGAGTTGTTGTTGATCGATCGGCGCCAGAAGCGGGCGGACTTCCTGGCCCGGGCTGTCGCTCGTCTCGGTCTCGACGGCACCGTTCGCTGCGACGACGTCCGGCGGCTCGTGGACGACGTGGACTCGGGGTCGGTACGAGCGTTCGACGCCGTGACCGCCCGCTCGTTCGGTCCGCCGTCCCCGACCATGCGCGTCGCCCGTTCGCTCCTGACTCCGGGCGGATGTTTCGTGGTGAGCGAGCCGCCGTCGGGTGACCGTTGGGATCCCGAGCTGCTCGCCGAACTCGGCGCCGAGCGGGTTCGCTGTGGCGGCGTCAGCCGGTTCACGTTCGCCTCCTGAACCTCGCGCCCGACACCTCCGTCGTCGGTGGAGCACGGTTTCACGTGAATCCTGGGAGGTGGCTCCAGGGCCCGCCGCGCGGCGGTCTCCAGGCGAGGGACCCCGTCTCCGATCGCCGCTCGAACGGTTGGCGATCTCGGCCGACGACGGGACGCCGCCCCGGCGAGACCGTCGAAGCGCTGCGATCGTTGGGTCGGGAACGTGGGATCGACGTCGACCCCCGATGGACCCGGCGTGGTTCGGTCGGTCGATGGTTTCCTCTCCCCCACCGTGTCGTCGACGAGGTCTGCCGACGATTCGGATGTGAACCCGTCGCGATCGCCGAGGCGCTGCGCTCGATCCGATGGTTCGTGGGACGGACGTCGACCCCGACGGCCCGGGGACGGATCGGCCAGCGATGGCAGGCGTGCATGGCGCCGGGTCCAGGTGATCTCGGACGACGGCCATGACGCGCGCCCGTCGAGACCGTCGACCGGGCGATCTCGACCGGGACCGAGCTGCGCTACGCGTGGAGATCGTCGGGGGCGGTTCGCTCCATCGGTGGGAACGCCGGACCGACGTCGCCGCCGACGAACCGATCGCGGATCGGTCACGCGCCGAGACGCCTGCTCCCCGCCGGGTCGCCGGCGACCTCGGACGATGATCGAGATGAGCACATGTCGAGACCCCCGGGCCGCTCGGTGATCGCGGGCCCGGACGGAGGTGGACGACCGACCGGGCACGGCCGATCCCGGGTCGGTCGTCGACGATCTCGGACGACGGCAGCGATGAGCACCCGGCGAGGCCGTCGGCGCGGTTCGCTCGATCGGTGGGTACTCGTCGGATCGTCGAACCGTGAGGGCGACCCGGACACGTTCCCCCGACCCGGCCCTGCTGCTGATGCAACACAGATCCCAGAAGCGCCCGGCTGCGCTCCGACACCGACACAGAGACGATCGCCCATCTCATCGAAGAGGC
>CBFCWS010000276.1:0-4779 GCA_965601765.1 uncultured Ilumatobacter sp.
AGTCGAACTCGCCCTGGATGTAGTCCTTGTCGAAGTTCACCCAACCCCGCACCGGGATCGTCGTGATCCGGGCGACCTGCATGCTCGACAAGTACTGTTGCATCAGCGCAACGACACGAGAGCCGAGATCGGCCAGCGCCTGCTCGACAACGGCCAGACGATCCATCGACCGGGCGTTGCTCGCGTCTTGGATCATCGACGCCTCGGTCGCCGTCCGCTTGATGAACTGCTGCGGGTTCCCCCGTGCGTAGTCCGACACACCCGACACCTGATTCAGGTCGTCGGTGATCATCGCCGACTGGTCGAAGAACTCGCTCGGCGTGAGCGACACCGGGAGCGGCACGATGGCACCGTCCGGGCTGCCGTTCGCCGGCACCAGCACGTTGTCCTCCTCGGACTGCAGCGCCTCGATCGCGTCATCGCTGATGAACACCGTCTCGTCGTACGCGTAGCCCCGCCGGTACTTCTTGCGGTAGTTGAGCATCTGCGTGCGAGTCTCGTTCAGTTCCAACTGCAACGGCTCGATCTGCGACACGTCACCCAGCGGGTAGAAGTGGTCGGGAACCTCGTGGTTCCGCATCATCGTGAACGGATGCCCGAGGGCGTACGGGATCTTCTTCGGCTTGATCAGCCAACTGCCGTCCTCGTCAGCACCGTCGTCACCGTTGTCAGCAGCGAACGTGCCGACGGTCCCCTTGCGGATGTCGTAGAACTCGACCACCTCGACGTAGCGCAACGGCCCGTCGGTCGGAGCGTCGGACGACGTGCTCGACGAATCGCTGCGGAGATCCTCGTCCCACGGCGACGTGTGCGACCCCTCGACGCGCTTGCGCGGACCCGGGTCGTAGCGCTTGTCGATCCGCACGTCGGCCTCGGCCCGCCACGTCCGCTGGGCGATCCAGCGCATCTCGGACGGGTGACGGGCATCGGGATCGACGTACACGTCCTTCGGCGAGATGCGCTGAAGGAACGGCCGATCCTCGACGATGTGCATCTCAGTCTCGGTGTCGTTGCCCTCAGCCTCGGGGTCGCGATCATCGACGCCCACCTGATCCTCGGAGCCCGAGTCCTCGACCTTGCGGACGGTGCGCTCCTCCTTCACGAACTTGTAGCCGACCTTGTACCAGGCGTGGCCGAGCATCAGCCAGTCGGCGACGCCGAGACGGAACTGCTCGTGGTAGTCGTTCTTGCGCCACAGGTAGTTCAACACCTCTTCGGTGATGATCGCGTTCGCCGACGACTCCGGCGACCGAGCGTTCACCACGAACCGGGGGTTGTTGATCGCCACGGCCGGTGCCATCACGTTCATCGTCGAGAAGATCATGTTCACGACGAGCTGATCGGTGCCGGTGCGATGGCTGTAGTGCTCACCCTTGTAGAGCCCGACGTAGCGCGTCCACGCATCGTCGAGCCCAGAGTCCTTGCGCCACTTCTTCGAGCGGGACAGCTCGCTGCGGGCGTACTTCAGTTGATCTCTCTGCGACTGCGCCACAGCGCCCTCCTCAGCCGGAGTACGGCTGTACCTTGTCGTTGGTCCGTGCCAGTTCCCGAGCGCCGCTCACGCCGAAGTGCTCCTGGTGGAACGATCCGACGGTGTGCCGGTTCCAGCCATTACGACCCCGGATCGGGCCGTTGAACACGATGCCGATGCCGGCCACCGAGCAGCGGTAGCACAGCCCATCGCGGTCGGGATGCGGCTCCTTGCCGCATTCACGGCAACCCATCACTTCTTCTTCGCCGTGCGCTTCGGCTTCTCGGGCTCGGGCTCGGGCACCGGGACGTCCCGGTGCTCGCGAGGACTCGGGCGCTGCTGCCGAACCGGCGGTCGCGCCGACGGTCGTTGCGGTCGACGGACGTTCGTGTTCTCCTTCATGACCCAACACACTACTCATCTCGCTCCGGCGCGGACGTTGTAGTAGCCGATCGGCGGGCGGTCGATCAGATCACCCTTGCGGGCGACGCCCTGTCGCTTCGCCCGCCCCTTCTTCAATTCGGCGAGCGTGTTGCCGTACAGCCGCTTCTGCCAATCCTCCACCGAACCGGGCTCGGGGCGATCGTCGACCTTGTACTTGTCGAGGAACACGAACTTCGTCATGTGGTACGCGATCGCCAGGCTCATCGTCCGGTCGTCGTGCGGCGAACCCTCCATCTTCGTCGTCGAGGTGCCCGTGTAGACGTACGAACGGATCTCGGCGAACGTGTGAGCACACCACAACTGCATGTCGTCGTCACGCAACGCCTCGGCGAGCCCGTCGATGATCAGCGGCTTGGACACCTGCGAGGTACGGAACCCCAACTGCTCGGTCGGCTTGGCGCGCTTGCCGCCCGACTTGTAGCGGCTGTTCCGCTCGGTGTAGATCGGCCAGTAGCGCGTCCGCTCCAACGCCTTCAGCGTCGTCAGGCCGTGCGTGTTCGACTCGACACCGACGAGCGCCTGGTTGTAGTGCTCGCCGATCGGCTTGAGCACCTGCGTCCCGAACAGGTCGGCATCGATCTTGCCGTGCCAGTGAGCGACGACCGCTCCCGTCTTGACGTCGACCACATGCATCGATGAGAAGTCACCGTGCTCGAGTCCCTGGGCGGCGTCAGCCCCGATGGCGTACCTGCCGCCCCGGCTCGGATGCTCCCAGATCCTCAGTTCGCCGTCGCCGTCCTCGGCGAACACCTTGTGACCGTCGATGTCGTCGAGGATCCGGCCGATCCAGATCGGGTCACGGATCTCGGTCTGACGGCGACGGATCATCACCGGGTCGAACACCGGACGACCGGAACGCAGGAACGCGTCCTCGGGGTTGTCCGGGTACTCCTGGGCAACCTGCCAGTCGGGAAGATCAGCGCACTGCCGCTCGTACCACTCCTGGTCGCGGCCGTTCGACCACCACGGATGGAACAACGGCTCGAACCGGTTCCTGCCCGCCTCGGCAGCAACCCACAGCGAGTGGAACGTGTCACCCTCACCCTGAGCAGTCGACAACAGCACGACACGACCACCGGCATCGGCCACCGGCTCGATCGCCGCCCACGCCTCGTCCTGGTTCGGGATGTAGGCGAACTCGTCGACCGCCACCAGCCACGCCGACTCACCACGAGCCGGGTCGGATGCCGACGGCAACGACTCGACGTAGCTGCCGTTGGCGAACTCCATCTTCGTCTGCGTGATCGTGATCGGCGGGCCTCGCGTCTTCATCCACTTCGGCATCGACGTCATCCCGAACTTCGCCTTCGCCAACAGCTTCACCGCGTAGCGCAAGTTACGGCTCAACAGCAGCACCGGCCGGTCGTGATAGCCGAACGCACACCAGAACGCATACGCCGCCAGCAACGTCGTGAAGCCGATCTGACGGGCCTTCAGCGTGATCGAGTAGCGATCCGAGAGCCACGACAGCACCGACTCGTACTGGGCGTCGTACAGTTCGAACGGCACCCGCCCGCCATCGTGGCGCTGGATCGTCCAGTGGTTGGCGCAGAAGTGCCGGAACCCTTCTGCCATCTGAGCCGGCGTGGAGCCCTCGACCGGGAAGCAGCGCCGCCACTCCTCCTCGTTGGCGAGATCCTCCCAGGAGTACTGGCGATGGTCGATCTCAGGCAGAGCGACGGTCACGCCTGGCCTCGAGTTCGTCCTTCACATACATCGCCTTGATCGCCGCCAACTCCTCGTCGGACAACTCCTCCAACGGGCGGCGCTCGACCTTCACCTCGACGTGCTGCACCGGAGGCGGCTTCAACGACTGCTCGATGTCGTGGTACGTCTTCGTCGCCCGGACGTGAGCAGGATCGTCAGGGTCGATCGCCGTCTGGTGCAGCACCTCGAGACGGGCCAGCTTGCGGCCGGGGTTGCCGATCGTGATCGCGAACTCGCGGTTCCACTCGACGATGAAGTCGGGGTCGTTCCGCAGCTTCGTGAGATCTCTCGGGTTGACCCCGTGCTCGTAGGCGAACTTCTGCTGGGTCGGGAGCCCGATGTCGTGCCGGTCCTCATCCGGCATCAGCAGCCACGCGAGAAACTCCCGACGGACGCTCTCTGAGATGGCAGACATGCTGCCAGAGTAGCGCCCGCCGGGAGTTCCCGGGGGGTAGGGAGATCAGTCGTCGAACAGATCCTCGGCGTCGATCCCCGGCTCGGGCTCGGACAGCGTGATCGTCCACAACTTCGCCGGGTTCTTGCCTCGACCGGTCGCCTTCGCCATGCCGGTGATCTCGGCCTCGATCCAGATGTCGGGCTTGGCCCGCAGCCCCGAGGAACGGATGGCGTCCTTGAGAGCGTCGGCACCTGCCTTGCCGGTGCCCTTCGCCACCTCGTAGCGACCGCCACGCAGGTGCAGCGCTCGCACGCCGTCGTCGTCCTCGATGTCGTCGCGCTGCGCCGTCGGGTACTTGCTGACGTCGGTCTGGAGGTGGACGACGAGTTCCATGCGGGGATCGCCGTTGTCCCAGGTCATCAGCTCGCCCGAGTCGAAGTCCCGCTGCTGCTCCTTGCCGGCGTAGGTGATCAGACCGGCGATCTTGTCGCCCATCTCGCAGCCCTTGCCTCCCCACCAGGGGGTGCCCTGCTGGAGGTCTTCCATGCCGATGCCATCGCTCATGATGTTGTTGTCCTTTGTGGTTGTCCGGGGTTCCGGGTTTGTGGATGTATCCGAGATACTACGCTGCGGGTGTGACAGCATCAATGTGACATCGGTCACACGCTCGGAGGAATCGTGGCAACCAAGACCATCCAGTCACTACCGGACGGCACCCTCGTCTCGGGGGTGACGAAGGCACTCCTCAAGCAGGTGTCAG
>CBFCWS010000277.1:0-4726 GCA_965601765.1 uncultured Ilumatobacter sp.
GACGGTGTCGTCGGTCTGGACGTGACGGCGCTCGAGCAACTGGTCGGCCTCGCCGGCCCGATCGACGTCCCCGAAGCATCCGAACCGCTCGACGAGACGAACACGTCGGACTTCCTCCTCCGGGAGCAGTACTTCGTGACCGACATCGACGAGCGGGCCGATCTGCTCGAGTCGGTCGCCCGCCAGACCCTCGAACGGCTGCTCAGCGGCAACCCCCCACCTCCGCTCGAGCTCGGCCGTGCGCTCGCACCGATGGCCGCGGGCCGACATCTCCAGGCCTGGTCGTCGGTCGACGCCGAACAGGCGGTGATCGCGACCGCCTCGATGTCCGGCGAGCTCCCGACCGACGTCGCAGGCCGGCGCGAGGTCGCCGTCACGCTGAACAACGCGGCCGGGAACAAGATCGACTCGTTCATCGACACCGACGTGAGCGTCGACCACGACGACGACGGAACGACCATCGTCGACATCGTGCTCGTCAACGATGCGCCCGCCGAGCGATTCCCGGACTACGTCGTCGGCAACGCCGTCGGACTCGAGCGCGGCGACACGCGCTACTTCCTGTCGTTGTTCACCGACAGCCCGAGTGTATCGGGCCTCGTGAACGGCGGACCGGCGGCCTTGAGCCCGCAGCTGGAGACGAGCTTGTGGGCACATTCGTTGTACGTCGATGCTCCGCTGGGCGAGACGACCACGCTCCGGTTCGAGATCGACGACCCGTGCGTCGGCTGCAGCGTCGTGCTCGCCGAGCAACCGCTCGGCGGAACCGCATCCTGGAGCGTTGCGATCGACTGACGGCGAGGCCCGGCGACGACGTCGGGCGGAGGCGTCCGGGAACACCGGGCACGTGCGGTGTCGCGCTCGTTCTGTGACGGACACCGGTTCCCCTCGTCGCACGCCGCCGCCGTGCGAGACTGGTCCGATGTCGCAGACGCCCGCTGGTGAGCTCCGCCTCGACACCTGGGTGGCACTCATGGCCGGGGAGCAGGTGTGGCGGGAGCGGGGCGACACCTCCCCGAAGGCGCTGGCGCGGATCCTGGCGAGCTTGGTCATGGTCGGGCTCGGTGGTGTCGCCCTCACCTTCTGGGTGGTGCTCGCCAACCGCGGTCCCATGGTCGAGGCGTCGCCGGGCACGCCGGCGCTGACGACGGCGGCCACCGTCGCGGCGGCCGTCCTCGCGTACCCGCCGCTGCGGATCATCGTGGGGCGACCGATCTGCGGAGCGCCGCTCGTGCCCAGCCTGATCGTCCGCCTCGGAGCCTTCCTGGCCCTCAACACCGCCGTGGCGATCGTCGTCACCGACGCGCGCTACCTCATCGGGATACCGCTCGGATTCGTGCTCGCATTCGACCTCCAGTTGACCTGCCGGACGCTGGGGATCGTCATCGAACCGCGCCGTGCGATCACCTCGTGGGCGCTCAGCAGCCTGCACGTCGGCGTGCTCGGCGGCATCGCGTCGATCGCCCTGCTCGGCGACCGGGCGACCCTCGGGATCGCACTCGAGTTCTACGCCGGCATCTCGATCAGCGTCGTCGTCACGATCGGGCTCACGGCCGCCACCCAGCACCTCCGGGGCCTCGTCGACGTCGAGCACGCCGCCGACGTGCTCGCCGCCACCGATCGAGAGCGACGCATGCGAGCTCACTGGCTGCACGACGACGTCCTCTCCGAGATCCGCCTCGCCAGCCTCCGACTCGCCGACACCGACGACCCGGCCACGGTACAGCGCGAGCTCGGCGACCTCGACCATCGACTCCGGCTCCGCCAGCTCGACGACCTCATGGCGACCGGCCGCGTGCACCTGTACGAGATCCTCCAACCCCATCTGCGGCGGGCTCAGGCGCTCGGCGTGCGCTGTACGGCGGTGCCGTCACTGGAGGACACCGAGCACCACGTCGACCCCGAGACCGGAGCCGTCGTCCGCCGGGTGATCGCCAACCTCGTCAGCAACGCCATCAACGCGGGCGCGAGCGAACTCGCCGTCGACTTCGACTGGGCGCCCGACCGGAGCAGCCTCCGCATCAGCGTCACCGACGACGCCGGCGGCTTCGACCTCGGCTCGGTGCCTCCGGGTCGCGGCCTCAGCACGCTCCACACCCAGCTCGGGGGCGACGAAGCGCTCGTTCGCCTTGACGCCCCACGGGGATCGACCATGATCGCGACCGTGCCGATCGGCCGCATCGGGGCACCATCCGCCCTCCGAACCACCGCGACGATGCGATGAGCCGCATCCTCATGGTCGAGGACGCAGCGGCCTTCGCCGAGCTGTTCGCCGACGCCGTCGCTGCCCACACCGGAGCCGCGGTGGACACCTGCGTCGCCGTCGTCGACGTCGAGCTGTTCCTCGCCGAGCACCGCTACGACCTCGCTCTGGTCGACCTGTCGTTCCCTCAGGAGGACGCATCGGGGCTCGATGCACTGGCCGAGATCCACAGCCACCTCCCCGACACGACGCTCGCGATCATGACCCAGGGCGACACCTGGGTCAGCGACCTGCTGCGCGACGCCTGGGAGCTGCTCCCCATCTCCACGATCATCTCCAAGACGGCACCGCTCCCGTACCAACTCGACATGATCCAGCAGGTGCTCGACACCGGATCGGCACCGATCGACCCGGCGATCCAGACCCTGCTCCCCGCCACCAAGAACACCACACGCACCATCGAGAGCTTCGGCAACCTCGTTCACCACCTCGGCCACGCCAAGGTCTGGGATGCGCTCCTCACCGCCGATGGCGACGCCACCTACCGCAGCGTGGCCGACACCACCGGGCTCAAGCTCAACACCGTGAAGAACTACCGGTCACAGCTCCTCGACAGCCTGCGCGTCCACGGCCTCGACGAACCCAGTCTCAGGGAGATGCAGGAGTTCGCCCGCCGCTGCCGAGCGTTCCTCCGTCCGCACGTCGATCGCTCCCTCGGGCGGTGACCGGTGCTGCTGCGCGCCATCCGCGTGATCGCCGGGTTCCTGGTCGGCTTCGGGGTCGCCACCGCCACCATCGGCGCCGTCGACCGGTTCGGTGGTGACGGCGACGGCACGGTGGTGCTCCTGCTCGGCGAACCCGACGTCACCGGCTACTGCACCCGCGACGACCCGGCCGCCCGCGCCGTCCAGGTCTCGTCGGCGATCGACGGGCGGCGATGCCTCGCCCAGGTCGATGGCGGCTGGGAGGAGATCACCATCGACATGGTCGCCGTCTGCCGGTGGCAGCACGGCGACGGCACCAACGCCCGCCTCGTCGGCGACAGCGTCGGCGACTGGCGCTGCGTCCGTAACGCGTGATCCACCCCCATCGCTGCACGGCTGCGACGCCGCGGGCACAGGTCGTGTGAGCATGTCGACGGAGTGGACGAACGCCACCACGCAATGGGCTTCGACCCCGCCGTCAGGGGCGTTGTGGCCACGCTGGGTGCCGTTCAGAACGAGAACTCCGACGGCCAGTGACAGATCGCCGACCGAGTCGCGCGCGCGACGATTGCCAAAAAAGCTTGTGCGCGGTGCTGGCGACGTGGCACGGTGGTCGTCGCGATGCCGGGGTTCTCGCTCGATTCGTCTCTCCGAGACGTGCGGGTGGGGTGTGAACGACGTCGTGACGGACACGTCGTAGCACGAGATGAGACAGCAAGGAGCGGGCAATGTCCTGGATGAAGAGGCAGCGCACGATGGTCGCAGCGGCAACGGTGATCGCATCATCGTTGTGGGTGGGAACCGCGTCGGCGCAGGACGAGGAGCCGGTCGATGCCGGCGAGGAGCAGATCGACACCGATTCGTCGATCGGCAGCGACAGCAGCGGTGACATCGCCGGCGCGGACGGCAGCGACGTGGCGGACGTCGTGCCGGAGGGCCCGGACCAGGCGCGACTCGACGCCGAGGCCAACGATGCGGTGGAGGCCGAGTTGATGGCGTCGATGGACGCTCCGGCGGGCGACCCGGTCGAGATGGCCGAGCCCGACATCCGCGACGTGCCCGAGGGCTCCGAGCCCGACCCGCTCGCCGACACCGCACCGCCGCCGGCCGTGGTCGAGGTCGTCTCGCCGGAGGTGCCGGAGTACCGGGCACCCGAGCCGGGGACGTCCTCGACGATCGCACTCCTCGACGCGCCCGCAACCGACGCGCTGGCCGACGGCGCACCGCTGCCGCCGGTGATGCAGCTGGAGATCGACACCGCGGGCCGCTCGCGGTTCGTCGACCTCGACGTCGCGTCGTTCGCCGACTCGCTCGATGCCGCCGATGTGAGCATCGAGTTGTTCGACGACGTCACCGCCGAGATGACCACGACGGTCGCGCCGAGTGACGGCGCGGCGGGGTCGACGTTGTACGGCGCGGGCGGCGACACCGCGGTGGTCACCGTCGCCGGTGACTACGTGATCGGCCAGTTCTGGGTCGACGAGCGCCAGTACGGCCTGCAGTCGATCGGTGGGGTCACCGCCGTCTACGAGGTGGTGCGCGACTTCCCCGACGACACCGATGCGCTGGTGGCGTTGCCGGGTCCGTCGAACGGTCCGAGTGGGTTGACCGGCCAGGAGTTGGGTCTCGACGCCGCCGATCCGATCGGCATCCCGGTGATCGAGACGATGGTCGCCTACGACGCCGAGGCGTTCGCGTTCTACGGCAACAACGTCGACACGGTGCGGGCGAACGCGGCGGCGATGGTCAACCTGACCAACCAGACGTACCGCAACACCGGTCAGGACCAGCACATGAACCTGACCCACATCTACGCGAC
>CBFCWS010000278.1:0-4722 GCA_965601765.1 uncultured Ilumatobacter sp.
GCACTGGGCCGGCACGCACTGGGCCGGCACGCACTGGGCCGGCACGCACTGGGCCGGCACGCACTGGGCCGGCACGCACTGGGCCTGACCTGGCGGCTGACCGCCGGGCCCGCGTGATCACGGATCCGGCAATGCCGGACGCCTCGACGCCGTGCCGCAGATCACCGACCTCGCGTCCTCGCCGTCGGACTCGTGCCGATGACTGCGCTGCTCGTCGACCGGAACACTCGCTGCCCGCTCCGAACGCGGGGAACCATCGGCATGCGCGTCCGCGCGAAGTAGTCCCGGCGACCATGCGCGAGTTGGCCGGCGAGGCGGCCAGACAGGGGCGTCCGATCACCCTCGGGGAGCGCGCTATCGGGTGGATCTCGGAGGTGGGTGAGCTAGCCCGAGCGGAGCGACCGGATTCTCGGTCTCCAGCACCTGTTGCGACGGCTACGATCGACCAGGAACACCGGTCGTCAGTCGTCGAATCTGCCGCCGGGACGGGACATGACTGAACGGGCGAACAACGCGAAGACGGCATCCGGATCGTGGCGGCTGTTCGGCCGCGGGCGTCCGAACGTCGACATCGCCGTGCTGTCCGTGTTCGTGCTCGTTGCGTCGGTGATCGCCGTGTTCCAGCTGCCGGGTGCCCACACCCCGATCGAGGACAGCGGATGGCCGGCGCTCCTCGTCGTCGGCATCGCCTTCGCCGTCGCCGAGCTGACGGTCTTCCACTTCCAGTTCCGGCGCGAGGCGATCGGGTTCTCGGTGTCCGAGGTTCCCGCCGCGATCGCCCTCGTGTTCCTCTCCCCGATTGCAGCGGTGGCCGTGAGAGTCGTCGCCTCGTCGGCGGCGCTCCTGTCCATGCGACGACCGCCGCTCCACAAGTTCCTGTTCAACGTGTCGTTGTTCGCCATGGAGATGACCGCCGCGGTGTGGCTCTTCGACATCCTCATCGAAGGCGGCGGGGCGCCGTCTTCACGTCTCGTTCCGGCGGCCTTCGCCACGCTCGTGGTCACCGGCTGCCTGGGGTCGATCCTGCTGACGTTCGTCATCTCACGGTACGAGGGAGACTTCCTCGCTCGCACGATCACCGTGGTGAAGCTCGAATGGTGGCTGTTCGCAGTGAACGCAGCCATCGCGTGCATGATGCTCGCACTGGTCCTGCTGTCACCGTGGCTGGCGTTCGTCGGTCTGATGCCGATCTCTGCCGCCTGGTACGTGCTCAAGGCGTTCGGCGCGATCAACCAGCGCTTGCGCGACCTTCACGACGTGCACGGGTTCACGGGCCGGGTCGGCCACTCGCTCGACCCGGCCGACATCGCCGAGGCCGGTGTCACCGAGGCTGCTCGCTTGCTCCGGGCCGACTCGACCGTGCTGGTCCTGTTCGCCGACGACAACGTCGTACTGACGCGATCCGTCGGGCGCCAGGTGCTCCGATTGCCGCGATCGACGAACGACCCCCGTTGGGCGATCCTGCTCGCCAGCGAGGGGGCGCAGATGGTCACCGGTGCCGCGCTGCGGGATCTACAGATCGGGAACCAGTCGGTACAGCAGATGATCTTCGCCACGATCCGGGACGAGACCGGACCGATCGGGATGCTCGCCGTCACCGGCCGATCCGGCGCCGTGAACCGGTTCGACGCCAACGACGTCTCGCGCGTCCAGGACCTGGCCGAGCAGCTGTCGTCGAGTCTGCGGCGCGGCATGCTCCACCAGCGCATCGAGACCGAAGCGCGTCACGATGGCCTGACCGGCCTCCCGAACCGCACCGCCTTCGAGCGTCACGTGATCGAGGTGATCGATCGGCACGACGGCAACGGTGTGCTGTCGATGCTGCTGCTCGACCTCGATCGGTTCAAGGAGGTCAACGACACCCTCGGCCACCACGCGGGCGACGAGCTCCTCGTCGTGTTCGCTCGGAGGATGTCGGCGCGACTTCGGGCCACCGACAAGATGGCACGGCTGGCCGGTGACGAGTTCGCCATCATCGCGTACCGCGAGACCGACGAGCAGATGCAAGAGCTCGCACGGAGCTGCCTCGAGGAGGCCGGTCGTCCCGTCACGCTCGACGGGTTGGAGATCGTCGTCACGGCCAGCGTCGGCATCGCCCGTCTCGAGGAGGGCGACGGCGACGCCGCCGGCCCGATGCGACGAGCCGACATCGCCATGTACAACGCCAAGACCGAGCGGCTCGGCGTCGAGACGTACCGGCCCGAGCTCGATCGCCGGACCCCGGCCCGTCTCTCGATGCTCGGCGACCTGCGATCGGCGATCGAGGGCGGACGCCTCCACACCCACTACCAGCCCAAGCTCGACCTCACGAACGGCACGGTGATCGGTGCCGAGGCCCTCGTGCGCTGGACCCACGAGGTGCGCGGCAACGTGCCGCCGACCGACTTCGTGCGCGTCGCCGAGGACACCGGCCTGGTCAAGCAGCTGACCGACCTGATGCTCGCGAGCGGCATCGGCGCGCTCAAGGACATCCACGACCGCGGTTTCATGCTCGGCCTGTCGGTCAACCTGTCGACCCACGACCTGCTCGACAGCCGCCTCCCCGACCGCATCGCCGGCTACCTCTCGATGCACGACGTCGATCCGAGACTGCTGACCGCCGAGATCACCGAGTCGTCACTGCTGAGCGACGCCCCGCGCTCACGAGCCACGATCAACGAGCTCAGCGAGATCGGCGTGCGGTTGTCCATCGACGACTTCGGCACGGGGTACTCGTCGTTGAGCTATCTGCGGCGCCTCCCGGTGAGCGAGCTCAAGATCGACAAGAGCTTCGTCGCGAACGTGCTGCTCGACGACCAGGACGAGGTGATCGTGCGCTCGACGATCGATCTCGGGCACAACCTCGGACTGGAAGTCGTCGCCGAAGGTGTCGAGAGCGCCGAGGTGCTCGACCGACTGCGGGCGTTCGGCTGCGACGTCGCGCAGGGGCACAGCATCTCCCGACCGCTCGACAAGAAGCACTTCATCGCCTGGCTCAACACGACGGTCCACCCGAGCCGCACCGAGGATCCGCTCGACGCGACCGTCTGGGGCCCGCCCCACGCACCGACCGGCACGTGATCGCGTCGATCGCGAGCTGACATGATCGCTCGATGCGACACGCGCTGACGCTGCCCCCCTACGGCGATCTCGCCGATCCGTCGGCGGTCGTCGAGATCGCCGTCGCGGCCGAGCACGCCGGTTGGGACGCCGTGTTCCTGTGGGACCACGTGCTGCGCCGGCCCGGCGACGTCCAGGAGACCGCCGATCCGTGGATCACGATGGCGGCGATGGCGGTGGCGACGAGTCGACTCCGGCTCGGCCCGATGGTCACACCGCTCACCCGTCGCCGTCCGATCAAGTTGTCGCGCGAGTGCACGACCCTCGACCACCTGTCGTCCGGTCGCCTCACGCTCGGGCTCGGCCTCGGGGTCGACACGACGCGCGAGCTGAGCGCCTTCGGCGAGATCGTCGATGCCCGCGAGCGGGGACGTCGGCTCGACGAGGGCGTCGAGCTGCTGTGCCGCATGTGGTCGGGCGAGGAGGTGACGTTCCACGGTGAGCACTTCGTCGCCGATCGCGCGACGGTCCTGCCCAGGCCGATCCAACGGCCGCGCATCCCGATGTGGTTCGCGGCCCGCGGTGGAGCGATGCGACCGGTGCGCCGAGCAGCTCGCTTCGACGGCCTGTATCCGATCGATCTCGACGAGCGACAGCTGCGTGCCGCCCTCGACGAAGTCGTCCGGATCCGCGGCACGCTCGACGGATTCGACACGATGGTGCGGCCGAGCGAGCAGCTGACACCCTCGCTGCTCGCCGAGCTCGGCGTCACGTGGCTCGTGACCGGGCCGGCGCCCGGCGATCCCGGTGCCCTGTCCCTGGCGTCGAATACTCCCGCCGACGTGTTCGGTCGCTAACGGCGCACGCGGCCGCTTCGCGGATCGCGACATTCGCCGCGCTCCGTCCGAACCCGTCACGAGGGCCCATGTACGGTACCGCCCGACGCGACCCACCGGTCATCGCTCGATCGGGACCGCGTCGACCACAACACCAGACAACGACCACCCAGGAGAAACACGTGAAGAAGATCATGGTTGCAGCCGCTCTGACCGGAGGCATCGCGCTCGGCGTCGGTGCCGGCACGGCCTCGGCTCACCCGCTGAACCCGCCCGGCAACGACAAGACGATCTCGATCGGCGGTCCGCTCGGCTCGCCGGAGCCGGGCGACGGTGCGCAGGGCCACTGGCGTGGCATCGACTGCAACGCGGCGAACGGGAAGACCCCGATCATGCCGCTCGGGATCTGCGTCAAGTAGCCCGCTTCCAGCCGTACGACGAAGGACTGCCCCCGGCGAGTTCGGGGGCAGTCCCGCGCTCCGGCTGCGCCGACCCACCGATCGATCGGAGGCGGCTCATCCGCCGCACCGACCTGGATCGGGTTCGATCGGTCTCGACTCGTCGTTGCGACCGTCGAGCGCGAGCGGACGGACCCGCGCACGAACGGACGAACGAGTGGCGGCCGGTCAGCGGCGAGTCGGCTCGCCGCCCGCCGACTCGCCGGGATCACTCGATACGCAAGCCGGAGATGGCCCGGCTGATCACGAGCTGCTGGATCTGCTCGGTGCCTTCGAAGATGTCGTGGTTCACCCTCCCCCAGGCTTTTGGGTGCTGGTGTGTGTTGCCGAGTCCCGCCGACCAGGTCTTTCGCGAAAGAGGTGTCCGCTGGGTGTTGCCCGTTCCGCCC
>CBFCWS010000279.1:0-4722 GCA_965601765.1 uncultured Ilumatobacter sp.
GACAACCGGCAGCACCCGCAGGGACCGATCCAGCTCCGCCGCAGTGTGCCGCTCCACCTCTGGTTCGGCTCCGTCGACGGTCAGGACGTCCTGGCGATCCTGGAGACGGGTGCGGGGCCGGGGGCGGAGACGTTCGTCGACCAGGCCGAGGGGGCGCTCCGGACCCTCGCACCGGTGACCCCCTGACCGCCTGGCCGGGCCGGTCCCGGCCCGTGGTAGGTTCGCGAATCACGCTCGTGTGATTCACCGCTCTACCGCCGATGCCCAACGACTCCTTCTCGCACCTCCACGTCCACACCGAGTTCTCGATGCTCGACGGGGCGGCGCGCCTCGACGAGATGGTCGCCAAGGCGGTCGCCGACGGCCAGCCCGCGATCGGGATCACCGACCACGGCAACATGTACGGGACGCTCGAGTTCTACAAGGAGTGCCGCAAGCAGGGCATCAAGCCGATCATCGGCACCGAGGCCTACATGGCGCACGACCACCGGTCGGAGCGTCCGACCCGGCGGGGTCGCATCGACGACTCGGGCGGCGACACCGAGGGCGGCAAGAAGCTCTACTACCACCTCACCCTGCTCGCCGAGAACGAGCGTGGCTACCGCAACCTGATCCAGCTCGCCAGCCTCGCCTTCCTCGAGGGCTACTACTACAAGCCGCGGATCGACTGGGACCTGCTCGAGAAGTATGCCGGCGGGCTGATCGCGACGACGGGGTGCCTCGGCGGGCACGTGCTCCAGTCGATGCTCAACGGTGACGACCGGGGTGCGCTCGAGAAGGCCGCCCGCCTGCAGGACATCTTCGGTCGCGACAACCTCTTCGTCGAGCTCCAGGACCACGGGATCCCCGCCCAGCGCGAGACCAACCCGAAGCTCGTCGAGGTCGCCAAGAAGATCGGTGCGCCGCTGCTCGCCACCAACGACAGCCACTACACCCACCGCGAGGACCACGAGGCACACGACGCACTGCTCTGCGTGCAGACCGGGGCGCTGATCTCCGATCCCAAGCGTTTCAAGTTCGAGGGCACCGAGCACTACCTGAAGTCGGCCCAGGAGATGCGCTACCTGTTCCGCGAGCTGCCCGAGGCGTGCGACAACACGCTGTGGATCGCCGAGCGGGCCGAGCTCGAGATCGAGTTCGGCGACGCGCTGCTGCCCGACTTCCCCCTGCCCGCCGGGTTCACGAGCGACGCGCAGTACCTCGAGTACCTCACCTGGGAGGGCGCGGCGAAGCGCTGGGGCGCCGACCTGCCCAAGGACGTCGGCGAGCGGGTCGCCTACGAGCTCAAGGTCATCAACGACATGGGCTTCGCGTCGTACTTCCTGATCACGTGGGACCTCATCCGCTACGCCCGCGAGGCCGGGATCCGCGTCGGTCCCGGCCGCGGTTCGGCGGCAGGGTGCGCGGTGGCGTACTGCCTGTGGATCACCGATCTCGACCCGATCAAGTACGACCTGCTGTTCGAACGGTTCCTCAACCCGAGCCGGATCTCGATGCCCGACATCGACATGGACTTCGACTCGCGCTACCGCGACCAGATGATCCGGTACGCGGCCGAGAAGTACGGACGCGAGCACGTCGCGCAGATCATCACCTTCGGCACGATCAAGGCCCGCAACGCCGTCCGTGACGCAGCGCGCGTGCTCGGGTATCCGTACGGGGTCGGGGACAAGGTCGCCAAGGCGATGCCACCGCTCGTGATGGGTCGCGACACGCCGCTCAAGTACTGCTTCGAGCAGCATCCCAAGTACGCCGACGGCTACAAGGCGGCGACCGACCTGCGGGCGATGTACGACGCCGACCCCGACATCAAGAAGGTGGTCGACGTCGCCAAGGGGCTCGAGGGGCTGAAGCGCTCCGACGGCATCCACGCCGCCGCGGTGGTGATCACCAAGGAGCCGGTGACCGAGTACCTGCCGATCCAGCGCAAGCCCGAGTCCGGGCAGGACCCCCGGGACGCTCCCGTCGTGACGCAGTACGAGATGCACGGCGTCGAGGAGCTCGGCCTGCTGAAGATGGACTTCCTCGGGCTGCGCAACCTCGACGTGATCACCGACGCCCAGGCGATGATCCGCGCCGATCGCGACCCCGACTTCGACATCGACACCGCACCGCTCGACGACGCCGCGACGTTCGACCTGCTCGCCCGCGGCGACACCATCGGCGTGTTCCAGCTCGAGTCGCCACCGATGCGCCAGCTGCTCAAGGCGATGGCGCCGACGAGCTTCGAGGACGTCTCCGCCGTGCTGGCGCTGTACCGGCCCGGGCCGATGAGCGTCAACATGCACTACGACTTCGCGGATCGCAAGAACGGCCGCAAGCCGGTCGAGTACTTCCACGACGACGCCAAGGACGTCCTCGACGACACGTACGGCCTGATGATCTACCAGGAGTCGGTCATGCGCGTCGCCCAGAAGTTCGCGGGCTACTCCCTCTCCGAGGCCGACAACCTCCGCAAGGCGATGGGCAAGAAGTCGCGTGAGGTGATGGCAGCGGCCCGCGAGGCGTTCGAATCGGGTTGCACGGCGAGCGGCTACGACGCCTCGCTCGGCAAGGACCTGTTCGACATCATCGAGAAGTTCGCCGACTACGCGTTCAACAAGAGCCACACGTTCGGGTACGGGCTCGTCACGTACCAGACCGCCTACCTCAAGGCGCACTACCCGGTCGAGTACTTCGCCTGCCTGCTGACGAGCGTGAAGAGCAACCTCGACAAGGCGGCCGTCTACCTGTCCGACTGCCGGTCGGCGGGGATCAAGGTGCTCACTCCCGACGTCAACCGATCGCAGATGAACTTCGCTGCGCTCCGGCCCGACGAGATCCCGTCCGAGGTCGCCGTCCCGGTCGGCAGCCCCGGTGCGATCACCTTCGGGCTCTCCGCCGTGCGCAACGTCGGTGAGGGTCTCGTCGAGCAGCTCGTCGCCGAGCGCGACGAGCACGGTCTGTTCGCGGACTTCTACGACTTCGCCGAGCGCGTCCCCGAGCCGGTCCTCAACAAGCGCACGGTCGAGTCGCTCATCAAGGCCGGCGCGTTCGATTCGCTCGGACACCCCCGTAAGGGACTGCTCGCCAGCTTCGAGCAGATCGTCGACGTGACCGTCGAGCGCCGCCGCGAACGTGATCGTGGCGTGATGAGCCTGTTCGGGGAATGGGGTGACGAGCCCGGCGCCGTCGGCGAGTTCGACGAGCGGCTCCCGATCGCCGATCTCGAGTACGACAAGACCGACAAGCTGCGCAACGAGAAGGAGATGCTCGGTCTGTACGTGTCGGATCATCCGCTGTTCGGTGTGGAGTCCGCGCTGAAGCGTCGGGTCGAGCACGCCGTTCGCGACCTCGAGACGATGGACGACGGGAGCCAGGTCGTCGTCGGCGGCGTGATCACCAACCTGGCCCGGAAGTTCACCAAGAAGGGTGACCAGATGGCGGTCTTCGTCCTCGAGGACCTCGATGCGGCGATCGAGGTCACCGTGTTCCCCCGAACGCTCGCCGAGCAGGGGCACAAGCTCGAGAACGACGTGATCGTGTCGGTCAAGGCACGCCTCGATCGGCGCGACGAGTCCCGCTTCGGGCTGAACGCCCAGTTCATCGACGTGCTGTCGGGGCTCGGTGACGGGCCCGCGCTGCCGCTTCGGTTGCGCATCCCGAGCCATCAGCTCGACGAGCTCAAGATCCAGCGTCTGAAGCGGATCCTGCGCGATCACCCCGGCGAGTCGATCGTCCAGGTCGACATCGGCGGCAAGATCCTGCGGCTCTCCGACGAGTTCCGCGTCGACCTCGACCGCTCGGTGCCGGAGCTGCGGATGGCGTTCGGACACGACGCCGTCGTGCTCTGACGTCGACGCGGCGAGACGGCGACGGGCCCGCGACCCGCGGGGTGAGGTTTCCGAAGGCGCGAAATCGGTGCCAGAATGGTGGCCTCACGTTTGCGAAAGAGAAGGGTCTCATGGCGCTGGAAGTCGTCACCAACGATGCTGTTTCACTGACCGATGCGGATCTGGACGAGCTCGCCTCCATCGGTGGTGCCTTCGACATCGGCGTCCTCTCCAAGGCCAAGGAGGACTGGGTGCTCGCCACGACCGCCCGTCACGACGGCAAGCTGTGCGGCTTCATGTTCTCGACGCTCGAGCGGATCGGTGGCACGCCGTGCGTGCTCGTCGGCGTCCTCAGCGTGCGGCGCAACTCCAAGCGCGACACGGTGCTGCGGGGCCTGATGGGCGAGGCGTACCACCGCGCGCTGATGGCGTTCCCCGACGAGGACGTCGTCGTGGGCTCGCGCTTCGTCGTCGCCGACGGGTTGATCGCCTTCGACAAGCTCGACGACGTCACGCCGTCGCCGGGGGAGCAGGCGGTCGGTGAGGAGCGCGCCTGGGGCCGTCGCCTCGCGAAGCGGTTCGGGGTCGACGCCGGTTACGACGCCAAGCGGTTCGTCGCCAAGAACGGCCAGACCGGCTACCTCGACTTCGAGGCGAGCAAGCCCGACGAGGTGCACCCCGAGCGCGTCGAGCTCTTCGCCGACGTCGACGCCGACAAGGCCGAGGCGATGATCGTGTACGGCTGGAGCATGGCCGAGGACCTCGTCCGTCTCGGCCGCCGCTGAGAGAGCCGAGTCCGCCGGCGGCTGCGTTCCGTCTCACCGCTCGCTGACCGGAGTCAGCTCGGGTTCGCCGCGCCTTGCCGCCGACGGACTCGATCTCGTCTCAGCGAGCTGGGTCGCGCATCGTC
>CBFCWS010000280.1:0-4695 GCA_965601765.1 uncultured Ilumatobacter sp.
TGCGACCTTCGGGTTATGAGCCCGACGAGCTACCGAACTGCTCCACCCCGCGGCGTGCAGATCATGATACGTCCGTCAGGTGGTCACGACAACCGAATGGTCGGCGAACTGGGGGGCGAGCTCCTTGGCGAGCTCGACGAAGCGCTGCGCCGACGGTGACAGCGTGCGCCCGGCCCGCCGGGCGATGCCCACCGAGCGGGCCGGCATCGGCGGGTCGACCGGGTGGATCGACAGGCGCGGGTCGTCGAGCTCGATGCACAGCAGCGGCATGACCGCCACGCCCATGCCCGCTCGCACCATCGCCGAGACCGTCCCGTTGTCGTTCGACCGGAACACGTAGGTCGGATCGAGACCGGCGGCGCGCAACCCCGACTCGTTC
This sequence comes from uncultured Ilumatobacter sp., assembly GCA_965601765.1. Taxonomy (GTDB): domain Bacteria; phylum Actinomycetota; class Acidimicrobiia; order Acidimicrobiales; family Ilumatobacteraceae; genus Ilumatobacter. The sequence goes on from CBFCWS010000280.1 coordinate 380, forward strand.
ATCTGCTGACACGAGTTGTTGCTGCGCTGGCCGATCATCGGCTCGCGGGCGAGCAGGTCGACCGGCACCGGTCCGGGAGCGAACTGGTCGGGGCGCGCCATCATCACGAACGGGTCGTCGAGCAACGGGTCGATCTCGAACGGGCCGTCGGGCCGCCCGACCACGAAGCTGACGTCGGTCTCGCCGCGCTCGAGCGCGGTCTCGAGCTCGTGGTCCATGTCGGTCTCGTACACCCTGATCGTGACGTCGGGGAGCTCTGCCCGCATCCGGCCGACGACCAGCGGTAGCAGCGTCGTCGAGATGCTCTGGAACGAGCCGACCCTGATCTGGCCGATCTCGCCACGCTGGAACCGGTCGAGGTCGCGGCCCAAGTCGTCGACGCGGTGCAGGAGGTCGCGAGCCGAGCTCACCAGGCGTTCACCGAGGGGTGTCAGCTCGGGCGCTCGTGGGCCGCCGGGGCGGTCGAACAGCGAGCCGCCGACCAGCTTCTCGAGCGCCGAGATCTGCTGGCTGATCGCGGACTGGGTGTAGCCGAGGTGTTCGGCGGCCCGCCCGAAGGTGCCGTGCTCGGCGACGGCGTCGAGCGCGATCAGGTGCCGGATGTCGAGCTCACGGAGGTCGGCCACATACATAAGCATACCTGATCATCTCGAACAAAAAGTATCGCTAGCGATTGACAACCAGGCGCCGTAACGTCAATGCCATGGAGAACACCTTTAGCCCCCACGACCTGGATGTCTTCTCCCGCACGGTCGACCGAGCGGGTATCGAAGGCCTCCCCACCGACGTCATCGACCATCTCGCCGACTCCGCGGTCGACCAGGGCGCGAGCCCCGTCGCCGCCGAGGTCGCCCGTTCCGAGAGCGAGCCGCGTGTCGCCCGTGAGCGCGCGCTGCTCCTCCTCGTCGCCCGCCTGATCGGACGCAACCGTGCGAACGGCGCGGTCGACGAGACCGTCGAGAACGACGAGTTCTGCCTCGCCTGACCCCAAGACATCTCCATCCCGGCGTGCGCCCGCCTCCACGCGGACGCACGCCGCCCCTGCTCCACGCCCCGCCCGAATCGATCGGGCGGGGCGTGGCGCGTGTGGGAGCCACGTCACCACGATGACCTGACCACCGGTCGCACCATCGGGCACCGATACGGTGCCCGGCGTGAGCGAGCTGCCGAGGATCTTCTTCGACATCCTCGGTCCGGTCGTCGTGCTCGTGGCGATCGGGATGGTGGCCGGTCGCTGGCTCGACCTGCGACCGGCGCCGTTCGCCAAGCTCTCGTACTGGATCATCGGCCCGGCGTTCATCTTCGACGCCCTCGCCAACGCCGGTCTCCCCGGCGACGCCCTCGTCCGCGTCGCCGCTGCGTCGCTCGCGGCCCTCGCCGTGTCCGGCGCCGTTGCCGCAGTGCTCTCCGCCCGGCTCTCGCGCGAGCGGCGTGCGTCGGTCATCACCACCGGGGTCTACGGCAACACCGGCAACTTCGGGCTGGCGATCGTGTCGTTCACCTTCGACGACGGCGCGCTGCCGTTCGCCGCCGTCGCCCTCGTCGTCGTCAACACGACGGGACTGATCGTCGGGATCGCCCTCGCCCACGGTGGCCTGATCGGCCTGGCGCAGGCCTTCACCAAGCCGATGACCCTGGTGATCGTGCCGGCGCTCGTCGTCAACGCGACCGACGCCGACCTGCCACCGATCGTCGACCGGCCGATCGCCCTGCTCGCCGGTGCGATCATCCCGGTGATGCTGATCACGCTCGGCATCCAGTTCCAACAGATGGGCCGCCCCCGCGTCGAGCTCGACGCCGCCCGCTCGCTCCTCGCGAAGCTCCTCGTCCAGCCGCTCGCCGCGATCGTGATCGCCGGCTGGCTCGGGCTGGTCGACGAGGCGGCCGGGGCGGTCGTGCTCCAGGCCGCCATGCCGGCGGCGGTGTTCACGGCGGTGCTCGCGATCGAGCAGGACACCCGGCCGGACGAGACGGCGACCATCGTCCTCGTGGGCACGGTCGCGTCGCTCGTCACACTCCCCTGGTTCATCCTCTACGTCAGCTGAACACGACAGCTCGGCGCCGTCGGTGGGGTGCGCCGCGCGCGTGCTCGACGACGTGCTCAGCGGTCGGCGTTCGCGCGGATCGCGGTCGCGATCTCCGACCAGCGCGGCCGGGGCAGGTCGTGGCCCATGTCGTTGAACACGAGCAGCTGCGAGCCCGGGATCGCCTCGGCGGTCGCGTGACCGCCGCTCGGCTTCACCAGCGGATCGAGCATGCCGTGGACGACCAGCGCCGGCACGTCGAGCCCGCGGAGCTCGGTGGTCCGGTCGGGCGACGCCGCCACGGCCACGAGCTGCCGGACGGTGCCCGCCGGCCGGAAGCTGCGGGCCACCGACCGCTCGGCGGCCGCCCGGATCTCCTTCTCGTCGAAGTGCGGCCCCGAGATGCGAGTGAACGTGTCGACCTCGAAGTCGGCCGCAGCCTCCCGCGTCGGGCGGGCTCGCAGGAAGTGCTGCCGCATCGCCATCGTCGGCTGACCGACGCGACGGCTCCCGGTCGACGACATGATCGAGGTCAGCGAGCGCACGCGGTCGGGGAAGTCGATCGCGATCTGCTGGGCGATCATCCCGCCCATCGACACGCCGACGACGTCGGCCCGGTCGATGCCGAGTTCGTCGAGCACCGCCACCGCGTCGGCCGCCATGTCGGACACGAGGTACGTCGACCGTGCGAGACGCCGGGCGGCGGCCGCACGCGCGAGATCACCCTTGGTCAGCACGGGCGCGTCGACCAACGTCGACAGACCGGCGTCGCGGTTGTCGTGCCGGATCAGCCGGAAGCCCTGCGCCCGGAGCTCGTCGAGGAAGCCGTCCGGCCAGTCGATGAGCTGCCGACCGAGACCCATGACGAGCAACATCGGCTCGCCCGGTCCCCCGTCGTCTTCGTACTCGATCGTGACCCCGTCGTTGTGGGCGGTCGGCATGGCGTGAAGCCTACGAACGGTGGTGCGGTTTGTGGTTGCTCGCCGCTGCGAGCCTCCAGCCGCCGCCCGGACGCGACGCGGCCCCGCTCACCGGCCGGTCGACCGGGGCGGGGCCGCCGTCGCGACGTTCGGGTCAGCGGGCGGGATCAGTGGGTGCGCAGCGCCGTGATCAGTTCCTTCTTCGACATGGTCGACCGGCCGTCGATGTCGAGCTGCTGCGCCCGATCGTAGAGCTCGGCCTTGGACCACTTCTCGTAGGGCGTGCCGGTCGCGGGGCTGTCCTCGACGGCGCGGACGGCACGGTCACCGGTCCGCTCGATCGTCTCGTCGATCTTCGCCGACGCGATGTCGGCCTGCGCGCGGGCCTCGCCGACGACCTCGCGAGCGCCCTTGGTCGCCTGGTCGCCGGTCCGCTCGACGGCCGAGCGGGCCTGGCCGACGACCTCGCGGGCGTTCTTGCTCACCTGGTCGACGGTGCGCTCGGCGGCGGAGCGACCCTGGCCGACCACCTGCTTGGCACCGGACGACGCCTGGTCGGCGGTGCGCTCGCCCGCCGAACGGGCCTGGCCGACGACGGTTGCACCGGCGTCACGGTAGGTGCCGGCAACCTTGGCGACGCCGTCGCCGACCGCGGTGGCCACGTCCTTCGCGGTGTCGATGGTCGCGGTGGCGACCGCCTTGTTGAACTCGACCGACTTGCGGACGATGGTGGGGGTTTCCATCTGGGTGTTCCTTTCATTGCGACGGGCATGCCGGAATCTCCGGCCACACGTGACCAGTGCCCATGCAACCACCGGGTCGAAACCCGCGACACTGCCGAACAGCCCATTCGCACCGACCCCGAGACGACGGAACCGGCGTCGGGCGGGGCGGTCGGTTACCGTGAAGACGCCTATGGGACTGTTCAAGAAGCGCGCCGTCGACCCCGCCGAGATGGAGCAGCTCCGGACCGAGATCGCGACCATGGCGGCGCGTCTCGAATCGGCGGACGCCGACAAGGCCGCGCTGGGCGCCAAGGTCGACGGGATCGCGACCCGGCTCGACGCACCGGTCGGCAAGCCACCGACCGAGCCGCCCCCTCCCCTCGTCGATCCCGCCGAGGTGGGCGCGATCAGGGAGCAGCTCGACCGGCTGAGCGACCGCTTCAACGGCCTCGACGCGAGGGTGGCGTCGATCTCGACCGAGCTCGCCAACCAGATCAACGAGATCTCCGCCGACCTCGACCGGCTCGGCAGCGACGCACCGCCGGCCGAGCGGGTCGTCGACGAGCTGCGCGACGCGCAGGAGCGGCTCGCCGGCGAGCAGGCCCGCTACCAGATCGCCTTCCGCCAGGACCTCGCGGCGCTACGGC
>CBFCWS010000281.1:0-4687 GCA_965601765.1 uncultured Ilumatobacter sp.
GGTCCGTAGCGTCCGCGGCGACGCTGCGAGACGAGCCGGAGCTGGCTGATCTCGAAGCCTCGACCCTCGCCGAGCAGCACGTTGTCGTAGGGCACGCGCACGTCGTTGAAACGCAGATGCATGTGGCCGTGCGGCGCGTCGTCTTCGCCGAACACGTGCATCGCACCGCGGATCTCGACGCCCGGGGTGTCCATCGGGACCAGGATCTGTGACTGGCGCCGGTGCGGTGGCCCGTCCGCGCTGGTCTGCACCATGACGATCAGGATCTTGCACCGCGGGTCGCCGGCACCCGACGACCAGTACTTCTCGCCGGTGATCACCCACTCGTCCCCGTCGCGAACCGCCCGGCACGCGACGTTCTTGGCGTCGGACGACGCGACGTCGGGCTCGGTCATGATGTAGGCCGAGCGGATCTCGCCGTTGAGGAGCGGGGTGAGCCAACGGTCCTTCTGCTCGCGCGTCCCGACCCGTTCGAGCACCTCCATGTTGCCGGTGTCGGGGGCGGAGCAGTTGAAGCACTCGGAGGCGATCGGGTTCTTGCCCAGCTCGATGGCGATGTAGGCGTAGTCGAGGTTGGACAACCCCTCGCCGGTCTCCGCGTCGGGGAGGAAGAAGTTCCAGAGGCCACGCTCCTTGGCCTTGTCCTTGAGCGATTCGAGCAACTCGAGCTGTCCCTCGCCGTAGCCCCAGTGCTCGGCACGTCCGTCGCCGAGCCGGAAGAACTCCTCGGTCCGCGGATCGATCTCCTCGGCGATGAAGGTCTTCACCGCGTCGTAGAGCGGGCGAACCTGCTCCGACATGCGGAGGTCGAACATCTCGGGGGTCGAGGGAAGGGCGGTCATCGGGTGCTCCTTGGGCGTCGGCGGGGCGCGCGCGTGCGCCGTGGACGACAGTATCGACGCACCGGTCGTTCAGCCGGACCGACCGCTGCGACGCGGCGGTCGGCGCCGGTCGCCACGGCGGAGCCACTCGCGCTGCTCGCGCTCGAGGGCCGCCTCTTCGGCGACGAGGCGCTCGAGGCTCCGGACCCGCTCGACCGGGAGCTCGCCGGCCGCGACGGCGGCCTGCACGGCGCAGCCGGGCTCCTGGTCGTGCTTGCAGTCGCGGAATCGGCAGTGGTCCATGAGGTCGAACACGTCGGCGAAGGCGCGCTCGATGCCGTGGCCCGACAGCCACAGGCTGACGGCACGAACGCCGGGCGTGTCGACGAGCCAGCCCTCGTCGTGCAGCGGGAGGAGCTGTGCCGCGACGGTGGTGTGGCGCCCGCGCTGGTCGAACTCTCGCACCTCGCCGGTGTCCATCACGTCGTCGTCGAGCAGGGCGTTGATCAGCGTCGACTTGCCGACACCCGACGCACCGAGGAACGCGAGGGTGCGATTGCCGGACGCGTAGCGGCGGATCTCGTCGATGCCGATCCGCTCGAGCCCGCTCGCCAGCAGCACGGGCACACCGAGGGCGACCTCGGCGAGCTCGGCTCGCGCCGGTTCGGGATCGCCGGCCGCATCGATCTTGGTGAGCACGACCACCGGTTCGGCCCCGGAGTCGAACGCGAGGACGAGCTCACGCTCGAGCCGGCGCTGGTTGGGGGGCGAGCCGAACGCGTGCACGAGGAAGACGACGTCGATGTTGGCGGCGAGCGTGTCGGCGTCGAATCGCTCACCCTCGAACGACGCCCGGCGCACGAAGGCCGAGACGCGGTCGATGATGTGGTCGACCCGCTCGCCGTCGGGCGACGGGACGACCCAATCGCCGACGGCCACGTCGACGTGGAGGTTGCGGACGCGGAGCGGTTCGGCGCCGGGATGCGCATCGGCGGTCGTGTGCGCGACCGAGCTCCAGCCGCGGTCGATGCGGATGACGCGCCCCGGCCGACCCGGTGATCCGATCGCCTCCCACGACCGGGCGAGTTGGTCGTTCCAACCCAACCCACGATCACCTCCCACGATCACGTCCCACGATCACCTCCCACCGCGCCGAACGTAGCCGGTCGCACGGGCGTCGCCGGCCGGGTCAGCGGTACACGGTGACGGACGACGTGTCGTCGATCCGCGAAACGACGGCGACCGCCCCGTCGCCGACGGCGGTCGCCGTGACCATGCCGGGCAACTCGATCGTCCAGAGCTCGTTGCCCTCGATGTCGAGCGCGGCGAGCGACTGCGACTCGCCGATGCGCGGTGGGAGGAGCACGCCGTCGGCGAGCAGCGTGGGGTCGTCGATGCGACGCACGCCCGGTTCGGTCCGCCACAGGATCGCACCGTCGTCGAGGTCGACGAGCGCGTACGACGTCGGACCGTCGGCGTCGCTCACCCGTGCGATCGCCGCTCGACCGGCGGTCGTCTCGGTCGGAGGACCGGACAATCCCTCGATCCTCCATCGCGACTCGACCGAGTCGCTCCCGACGTCGAACCGCTCCGTGACGTCGTCGACGGCCAGGACGGCGTCGTCGGCGAGATCGGTGACGCGCACCCACCCGCCGGACAGGTCGATCCGCGCCGGACCGAGCGGCGTGAGCGCGCCGCTGCGCTCGACGCGCAGGATCTCCCCCGACGGTCTGATCGCGAGGACGTCGTCGCCGACCCCCACGATCCGCTCGAGACCGTCGGCGCGGATCTCCGGGCGCGCGAGCGCGCCGTCCTCGATCGACACGATGCGGACGCTCCCGTCGACGCTCGATGCCAACACGTTGCCGGCCGAGTAGGGCGGCGTCCCGAAGGCGAGCACCTCACCGAGGGGATCACCCGAACGGATGTCGAGCAACTGACCGGTCTGACCGGTGCGCTCGGAGACCAGCCGGAGCACCACGTCGCCGGACGTCTGGTAGGTGGCCGCCGTGTTCGCCTCCCGCCAGACCTCGCTGCCGTCGGTCCGATCGAGGACGTGGATCCGCCCGATCTCGGCCTCGCCGCGGTTCGACCGAAGGCGCGTGCCGACGACGACCAGGTCGTCGACGACCTCGAAGACGCCCGGGTCGCGCGCGGCGCCGATCGAGACGCTCCAGACCTCATCGCCGGTGCCGAGGTCGTAGCGCACGACCAGCCCGTCGAGTGCCGACATGACGAAGACGCCGCCGTCGGAGATCGTGACCTCGTCGACGCGGCCGCCGAACTCGGTCGACCACGTCTGCTCCAGCTCGACCCGCTGGGGGACCGCCTCGGCGCTCGCGTCCGGGTCGTCCGACCGGGTCCAGAAGGTGATCGCCGCGGCAGCGGTCCCCACGACGACGAGGGCGAGCGCGATCCACCACCCGCGCCGACGTCCCGGCCGGTCGGCCCCGCCGGTGACCGGCGCGTCGGAGGGTCCCGGCGCCATCGGACCGTCGAGCTCGACGATCGTCAGCTCCCCACCGAGATTGCGGGGATCGGGCGGCTCGTACCCGGGTCGCCACATCTCGTCCCCCACGAATGCGACCGTACCGGCCCGACCCACCCCCGAGTCGCGAGGACGGAACGCGCTCTGTGTCACCGATCTGGCTGTCGGTGACCAAATCGGTGACACAGAAGGAATCGGGCGCGCGCGAGGCGTCGATTTCGGTGGGTGGAGGGGTCAGGGTGAGGGGTCAGAATGAGGCGGTGGAGATCGCACTCGTGGTGTACGACGGGGTCCTCGCGGACGAGTGCGACGCGTTTCGTTCGGTCCTGTCGAAGCTCCAGGACGCCCGGCTGGAGACGGTGGCGGCCGATCGATCGCCGCGATCCGGACCCGGTGGGCACCAGACGGTCGACCGGACGCTCGCCGAGCTGATGGGCGACGCGTCGGCCGACGTCGTCATCGTGCCCGGCGGCATCGGGTGCGAGCGGGCCTGTGACGACGAGGAGCTGCGCCGCTTCCTCCAACACGCCGAGCAGACGGCGACCCTGCTCGCGGCCAGCTCGACGGGCACGGTCGTGCTCGCCTCGGCCGGGCTGCTCCACGGCGATTCGGCGGCGACGCACTGGCTCGCCGGCGACCTCCTCCGCCGGTACGGCTCGGACACCGACGGCCGTCGTCTCGTCGTGCGCCGCAACGTCGTCACGTGCGAAGGCCGACTGAGCGCGGTCGACGCGGCGTTCGCCCTCGTCGACCGGCTCGCCGGCCCGAACGAGTCGGCCCGCATCCGATCGGTCCTGCTGGAGAACGGCACGCCCCTGCTCACCGACCCGCCGCGGTGGCGCCGACTGGTCGCCGAGGTCGGCCGGCGCATCCGTGTTCCGGCGCTCCAGTCCGCCGACGAGGTCCCCGACGCGACGACGCCGCTGTCGGTGATGGTCGAGCTGGTCGACGACCCCGCCGAGGTCCGCAAGATGCGCCGCCGCGCCCGCCACCGCTGACGTTCTGGTGTCAGAAACCGAATCGGACGGCAGACTCAGTCGAGAGCGGTGTCGGCCGGTCTTGACAAGTACCGGTCCGATCACGTAGCGAAAGGCAGCAATGGCGAAACCCCTCGTCGTCGTGGAATCACCCGCGAAGGCCAAGACGATCTCGAAGTTCCTCGGCGGCGACTTCGACGTGCGCGCCTCGGTCGGGCACGTCGCCGACCTGCCGTCGAAGGGCCTCAACATCGACGTCGACAACGGGTTCAAACCCACCTACGAGCTGACCGATCGCGGCCGCCAGGTGGTCAGGGACCTCCGGGCGGCGCTGAAGGACGCGTCCGAGCTCTACCTCGCGACCGACGAGGACCGCGAGGGCGAGGCGATCTCGTGGCACC
>CBFCWS010000282.1:0-4684 GCA_965601765.1 uncultured Ilumatobacter sp.
GACGTCCACCGCACCGCGACCAAGGCGCTCGCCGCCATCCGCTCCGGTGGCGGCCCGATGTTCGTCGAGTTCCAGACCTACCGGTTCCGTCCTCACTCGATGTTCGACCCCGACCTCTACCGCGACCCGGCCGAGGTCGAAGCATGGAAGGAGCGCGACCCGATCGTCACCTTCGGCGATCTCCTCACGGGCGAAGGCGTCGTGACCACCGCGGAGGTCGACGACATGTGGGCCCGGGCGCGTGCGGAGACCGAGGCGGCGGTCGCAGCGGCGGAGGCGGCACCGCTCGAGCCGGTCGACACCCTGCTCGAACACGTCACCAGACCGCCGGAGCCGAGAGCGGGTGCCGGCGGGACCGCCGGGGACGTACCCGTCGGACGTCGCGCGGACGAGCGCGACGACGAGGTCGAGGAGGCCTGGCTGTGACCGACACCGCAACCACCACGACCGCCACGGCCGGCGCCGGCCGGGAGCCGTGGCCCGAGATCACCTACCGCGAAGCCATGCACACCGCGCTCCGCGACGCGCTCGCCACCGACGAGCGGGTGCTGATCATGGGTGAAGACGTCGCCGACTACGGCGGAACGTACGCCGTCACCAAGGGCCTGCACGAGGAGTTCGGACGCGACCGCGTGCGCAACACGCCGCTCGCCGAGTCCGGGTTCGTCGGCGCCGGCATCGGCGCCGCTCTCGGCGGGCTGCGACCGATCGTCGAGATCATGACGGTCAACTTCAGCCTGCTCGCGCTCGACCAGCTCGTGAACACGGCGGCGACCCTGCTCCACATGTCGGGCGGACAGTTCAACGTGCCGCTGGTGGTTCGCACCACGACGGGCGCCGGCCGCCAGCTCGCGGCGCAGCACTCCCACAGCCTCGAGGGCTGGTTCGCGCACGTTCCCGGACTCAGGGTCGTCGCGCCCTCGACACCGCACGACGCCCGGTGGATGCTGCCGACGGCACTGGCCGACCCCAACCCCGTGATCATCTTCGAGCACACGGCGCTCTACAACGAGCGCGGCCCCGTCGACCCGGACGCCGGCCCGGCCGACCTGGAACGGGCCGCGATCCGGCGGGCGGGTTCCGACCTGACGATCGTCGCCTGGGCCGGGATGGTGGCGAAGGCGCTCGAGGCCGGAGCCCGGCTGGAGGCCGAGGGCGTGTCGGCGGAGGTGATCGACCTGCGATCGTTGCGGCCGCTCGACGTCGACACGTTGGTCGCCTCGGTCGACCGGACGACGCGTGCGCTCGTCGTCGACGAGGGCTGGCGCACCGGCGGTCTCAACGGTGAGGTGGCCGCCATCCTCGCCGAAGCGTGCTTCTGGACGCTCGACGCGCCGGTGGCGCGCCTCGGCGGCGTCGAGGTCCCGATCCCGTACGCCCACCACCTCGAGGCGGCATCGGTCCCGCAGGTCGACGACATCGTCGCGGCTGCGATCGCTGTCGTGCGGCCCGGCCGATGACCGCTCACGAGACGTCCACGGGTGCGCGGACTGAGCACACGAACGGCTCGGCCGTCTACGAGTACCGCCTGCCGTCCCTCGGCGCCGACATGGACGACGGGACCATCGTCGAGTGGCGGATCGCCGCCGGTGACGAGGTGCACCGGGGCGACATCGCCGCCGTCGTGGCGACCGACAAGGCCGACATCGACATCGAGATCTGGCACGGGGGCACCGTGGAGCAGCTGTTGGTCGACATCGGGGAACGGGTCGACGTCGGCACACCGATCGCTCGCATCCGTACCGCCGGGGAACCGCGCTCGACGGACGCACCGACCGACGATGCGGGCTCGACGGTCGGCCAACCGACCGGCCCGGACGCCTCGCCGCCCCGCCCCGCCGTGAGCGCGGGACCACCGGCGCCGGCCGGCGCGCGGGTGCCGGCTGCGCCAGGTGCTCGGCGGCTCGCGGCCGAGCGCGGCATCGACCTCGCCACCATCGCCGGGACGGGTCCGGGTGGTGCGGTGCGACGAGCCGACGTCTCGACGGCGACGGCTACCCGCCCGTCGGCCGCGTCTCGTCCACCGACGACATCCGACGCTCCTGCGCCGGACCGGATGCGCGCCCTGATCGCCGAGCGGATGAGCCGGGCCAACCGCGACATCCCCCACTTCCACCTCGCCCGCGACATCGATCTCGGGCCGATGACCGAGCGGCTCGCCGAGCTCAACGCAACGCGCCCGATCAGCGCGCGCCTCCTCCCGGCCGCGATGTACGTTCGTGCGGTCGCGCTGGCGGCCGCACGGCATCGTGCGTTCAACGGCCACTGGGTGGACGGCGGGTTCCGAGCTGCGGACGAGGTCAACGTGGCGATGGCGATCTCACTGCGTTCCGGCGGCCTGATGACCCCCCACGTCGCCGACGCCGACCGGACGTCGCTGGACGACACGATGACGCGACTCAACGAGCTCGTCACGGCGGCTCGCCGGGGCACGCTGCGTGCGAGCTGGATGACCGGAGCGACGATCACGGTCACCAACCTCGGCGACACCGGCGCCGACCTCGTACACGGCGTCATCTCGCCGCCACAGGTGGCACTCGTGGGGTTCGGGCGCGTCCGACGGCTCCCGTGGGTCGTGGGTGACGGCGACATCGCGGTCCGCCCGGTCGCCACGGTCACGTTGGCCGCCGATCACCGAGCGACCGACGGCGCCGCGGGGAGTCGCTTCCTCGCCACGATCGCATCCCACCTCGAAGAACCGGAGACGTTGTGAGCACCGACCGACCACGAACCACCGACGACCCGCTCGTCGATCTCATCCTCGACGCGGTCGCGGCGGTCGCCCCCGAGCTGGAGCCCGAGCTCGCCGAGCTCGACCACACCGTCGACATCTGGGTCGAGCTCGAGCTCGATTCGATGGACCATCTCGCCGTGATGACGCGCATCTCCGAGCAGACCGGCGTCGAGATCCCCGAGCGCGACTACCCGCGCCTGAGCACCGTGACGGCGATGCGCGACTACCTGCGCGACGCCACCTGATCGACCGCCGAGCGGCGGGCAGGTCAGCGCGCCGCGTGATCCGGTGGTTCGTCCGAGGGTTCGTCGGCTGGACCGGCCGCTCGCCCGTCACCGACGAGTGCGAGCAACTGCGCGACGGCCTCGTCGGCGCGCAGCGCCACGTCGATGCACCCGTTGTCGAGCTCCCGACGCGGTTCGCCGTCGAAGGCGGCGCGTCCGGGTTCGCCCTTCTCGTCGGACCTCGGCCGCGACAGGATCGGCGTGCCGGGCAGCATCGCCCGGTGCTTCTCGATCAGGGCGACCGTGTCGTCGTCGTCGGGGTCGAGCATGACGACGATGACGTCGGCCCCGTCGGCCAGCGGGCACCGTCCCCCCTCGAGCACCGGGCACCCGCTCCGCCGCCGGCGGGCCGGCCCGGGGCACATCACCGTGGCCAGACCGGCATCCTCGGCGGCCCGCTCACCCACCCACCGCGAGCCAGAGGTCGCCACGAGCACGCGACGGCGCGCCTCACCGCGTGGCCAGGTCGCGGTCGGCGTCGACGTCCCGATGCTCAGGTGCACGCTGCCCTCGTCGTGGCCGATCGCGACGGGGTCGCGCCGATCCAGGATCGCGAGCATCGGCCCGTTGCCGATCCGCACGTCCGCGTGCAGGTTGGGGACGTCGCTCACTGCCGCATGGCGGATCAGGCGGTCGATGAGGTACGGCCCGAGCCAGCCACGCCACGGGGCGGCCACCGTGACGGCGAGCTCCCCGTCGCCGTCGGAGCGCAGCGCGTACGCGGCTTCACCGGCCACCTCGACGGCGTCGGTCCCGTCGTCGGCGTGGACGAGCGCGACCACGCCGTAGCCACCCCGGGCCCCGATCCCGGCCCAGTTCCGGCACCACTCGACGCTCGGATGGAACGAGCCGAAGAAGCGGAGCCGCCGATCCGTCGGCGACAACGAGCGGTACAGCTCGCAGATCAGCGCTCCGTCGTCCTCGGTCATCGGACGGATCTCGATAGATCGGCCGTCCGCGAGGTCGAATCGTTCGACGTCGTCGGCGGTGCTCATGCGGCAGCTGCCCGGCTCGGGCTCGCGCTCCGGCACGACCCGGTCGTCATCATGGCACCATCATCGAGCACCGGGCTGCTCGCCGACAGGGCCCTTTGTCGCACATCGTCGCGCAGGACCGCGGCGCACCCGACGGTCGTCGCTGCCCTGTCGACCTCGTCGGTGGACCGATCCACGTCGTCGGACACGACTGCGGCGGCGCGCTCCCGTGGCTGCTCGCCGAACGCCACCGCGAGCGGATCCGAACCGCCACGATCCTGAGCGCACCCCGTCCACTCGTTCTCCGGAGCGCCGTGCTCGGTGACCATGGCCAACGCCGTCGCAACGCGTACGTCCTCGCGGCACAACTCCCGGTACTCCCGGAGCGATACCTCGCACGGGACCATGCCGCCCTCCTGGCCGGCCACTGCTCCGGGACCCACGACAACGAGATCGAGGCCTACCGCGTCGCCTGGTCACAACTCGGCGTCCTCCGCGGGGTGCTCAACTGGTGTCGGGCCGTGATGCGACGTCCCGGACCCGACCCCGCCGTCGCCCCGGCCGACCGCCGGGTCCACCTGATCACCGGCGCCGACGACCCGCTGTTCGGTCCGGCCGTGCTCGACGGCGTCCGGCACTCGCCCCACCGCGAGGGGATCTACGCGACCGCGGCCCTGATCAGCGCTCAATGG
>CBFCWS010000283.1:0-4679 GCA_965601765.1 uncultured Ilumatobacter sp.
CGCCGGCCAACGGTCGTCAGCTGACCCTGCCGGCGGCGCTCCGACAGGTCGCGCTCCACGAGCACGCCGCGCCTGACGAGCTCGCGCACCTCGTTCCGGTCGACGCCGTCGGGGACGCTCGGCGCGAACCCGCCCGCCCGGATCGCGGCGGCGAGGGGATGGTCGGCGAAGACGTCGACCGCGTCGGCGAGACGCGCGCGGCCCGCGTCGACGACGACGTCGTCGAAGGTGTCGACGACGGCACGTTCGCGTTCGTCGAGCGCGGCGAGGTCGAGACCGATCGCGCCGGCGTCGTCGACCGCCGAACGCAGACGGGTGCGGAGCTCGTCGAGCATCTCGGAGGTCGTCACCCATCGGCCGACCGTTGCGTCGAGCCGCTCACCCGTCAGGAGCTCGAGCTCGTCGACCTCGACCCAGCCCCGCTCTGCGACGACACGACCGATCGAGCGATCCGGCCGAGCTCTTGATGCCCGCGTGACGGGATCGATGTCGAGCACCTCGCCGCCACCGACGGTCTCGTCGCGGCCCGACTCGCGCAGCACGAAGCGGTCGCCCGGGAGCAGCGGCAGAGCATCCGGCAGGAACAGTCGGATCGCACCGTGGTCACCCGGTGACAGCGCCTCGTCGCCCAGGACGCGCATTCGCACCGGGACCTCCCGGGCTCCCACGTAGGCCATGAAGGCGCCGCGACGGGACACGTCGTGGTCGAGGCTCGCGAGGACGTCGAGCGATGCGTCGAACCGATCGGTCGGCCGCCAGCGCCCCGGTGTCACGATCGCGTCGCCGCGAGCGAGCTCGTCGTGACCGACGCCGTTCAGGTTGAGCGCCACCCGGTTGCCGGGCCCGATCGCCGGGACCACCGAGCCGAGCGTCTGGATCGACCTGATCCGCGCGCGGCGTGCTCCCGGGTTGACGAGCACCTCGTCGTCGACCGCGAGACCGCCGCCCGTCAGGGTGCCGGTCACGACGGTGCCGCTGCCCTTCGCCGCGAACACCCGGTCGATCCACAGGCGCGGCCGGTCGCGATCCGTCGCTGCCGGCGTCGCGGCGACGAGGTCGTCGAGCGCGACGCGCAACCGATCGAGCCCGGTCCCGTCGAGGGAGTCGACCGACACGATCGGCGCGTTCTCGAGGAAGGTCGAGCGAACGTGGTCGGCGACCTCGAGCTCGGCGATCTCGGCCCACTCGTCGTCGACGATCCCACGCTTGGTGAGCGCGATCACCCCGTGCCCCACGCCGAGCAGCTCGAGGATGCGGAGGTGCTCTTCGGATTGGGGCTTCCAGCCCTCGGTCGCCGCGACGACGAACAGGCAGGCGTCGATGCCGCCGACGCCCGCGAGCATGTTGCGCAGGAACCGGACGTGGCCCGGCACGTCGATGAAGCTGACGCCGGCACCGGAGGGGAGCTCGGTGTGGGCGAAGCCGAGGTCGATCGTGAGGCCGCGCGCCTTCTCCTCGGCGAAGCGGTCCGGATCGGTCCCGGTGAGCGCGAGGACGAGCGAGGACTTGCCGTGATCCACATGCCCGGCCGTGGCGACGACCCTCATGCGAGCCGTCGGATCGCATCGGCGACCACGACGTCGTCGGTGGGGTCGACCGATCGCAGATCGAGATACGTCTGCCCGTCGCGTGTGCGGGCGATCACGGGTGGTTCGTGTGAGCGGAGGGGGTCGAGCTGATCGCCGGCGAGTGCGATCCCGACCGATGGCATCGAGATCCCCGGTGCCGAGCCGGCGCCGGGGAGCGCCTCGGTGTCGACGACCCGGCCGTGCCCGGCCTCGTCGACGACGGCCTCGGCGCGGGCGCGCAGCTCGCTCACCGGTACGGCGACCATCCTCCAGAAGGCGATGTCGTCGGCCACCGAGCGGTTCAGGTACGACATCGCGACGCCCTGGAGCGCTGACAGCACCAGCCCGCCGCACCGGAGCGCCCGGGCGAGGGGGTGGGCGGCACAGCGGTCGACGAGGTCGGCGCGCCCGGCGATCACCCCGGCCTGTGGGCCTCCGAGGAGCTTGTCGGCGCTGAACGTGACGAGGTCGGCTCCGGCTGCGATCGCCTGAACTGCCGCGGGCTCGCCTCCCAGCCACGAGGGCGGGGGCCCCTCCAGCCAGGGGACGTTCGCGTCGATGAGGCCCGAGCCGATGTCGGCCACGACGGGGACGTCGAGGGTCGCGAGGTCGGCGATGGTGGTGTCTTCCACGAACCCTTCGACGCGGAAGTTGCTCGGGTGCACCTTGAGCGTGAGGGCGATCTCGGGATCGGCCCTCGCGATCGCCTTCGCATAGTCGGACAGCCGCGTGCGATTCGTCGTGCCGACATCGACGAGGCGGGCTCCGGATTCCTCCATCACCTCCGGGACGCGGAACGCGCCACCGATCTCGACCGACTCACCGCGCGACACCGCGACCCCACGGCCGGCCGCGAGGGCCGAGACCGCCAGCAGGACCGCGGCGGCGTTGTTGTTGACGATGATCGCCTTCTCGGCACCGCACAGCCGTGCGTACAGCTGGCCGACGGCGCGCTGCCGGCTGCCGCGGGTGCCGGTGGCGAGGTCGAACTCGACGGTCTGCGCCCGGGCCTCCTGGTGGTGGGCGACCGGCGCCCGGCCCAGGTTGGTGTGGAGGAGGACCCCGGTCGCGTTCACGACCGGCTGGAGCAGCGTGCGGCGGAAGCGTTCGGCCGCTGCCGCCGCCTCGGGCTCACGGCCGCCTTCGGCGATGGCCGCGCGGGCGATGTCGACGCAGATCGGGTGCGGCAGGCCGGAACCGGCGATCGATCGCGCCAGCCGGTCGACCGACGGGGGGCGCTCGTTCGGTCCAGCCACGCCGCCGAGCCTACGCTCGGCCCGTGACCGAATCGATCGTGGACGACCCCCGCCGGCTCACGCTCGACGTCGTCCGCCTCGATCGCGACCTGCCGCTGCCGACCTACGCCCGCGCCGGCGACGCCGGTCTCGACCTGGTGGCCCGGGAGTCGGGGACGATCCGCGCCGGTGGTGGGCGACTGCTCGTCCCCACCGGCGTCGCGATCGCCATCCCGGTCGGGTATTGCGGGCTGGTGATGCCCCGCTCGGGTCTGGCCCTCCGGCACGGCATCAGCATCGTCAACGCGCCGGGGCTCATCGACGCCGGGTACCGCGGCGAGATCAAGGCGGTGCTCCTCAACACCGATCCCGACCACGACTACGCGATCGAGCGCGGCGACCGGGTCGCGCAGCTCGTCATCCAGCGCGTCGAGCACGTCACCTGGCGCGAGGTCGACGACTTCGACGACGACCATCGCGGCGGCGGCTTCGGCCACTCGGGCCGGTAGCCGTCCCCACTCGTTCGCTCCCAGGCTTCGCCGGTCGTTCGTTCCGCTCGGTCCGAAGGGCGCGGCCCGGTGAGACGAGCCGGGTGAGACGAGCCCGGTGAGACGAGCATTCGGGACCGGCCGCGCCGAGGCCGCACCGGCATCTCCGGCCCGTCGATCTGGCTCGTGGACCCGTGCGCGCCGGCTCGGTGAGCGCGGCGCCGTCGACCGGGGCGAGACCCGCCACGGCGGGGTGTCCCGCGCCGGTTCCCCTGTCCCCGCTCGGCCGGGCCGAGCTACGGGCCGGTGATGGTGACGGACTCGATGATGATGGTGTCGAGCGGGGGGACGCCGTTGTTCTCGGGGTTGCCGACGGCGTCCATCTCGGCGACGACGTCAAGCCCGTCGTCGACCTGACCGAAGAGGCTGTACTGCGGGGGCAGCGCCGCGCCGTTCGGCCCGGAGATGATGAAGAACTGGCTGCCGTTGGTGTCGGGCCCGCTGTTGGCCATCGCGATCGATCCGATCTGGTACTCCACGCCGAGCGGCAGCTCGTCGGGGAACTGGTACCCCGGCCCGCCCGTCCCGGTCGCCGTCGGATCGCCGCACTGGATCACGAAGTCCGGGATGGCGCGGTGGCACTCGGTGCCGTCGAAGTACCCGTACCGGGCGAGCACGACGAAGTTGTTGACCGTGAGCGGTGCCTGGGTCGGGTCGAGGTCGACCGTGATCGTCCCGAAGTTCGTCGCGAGCTCGGCCTGGTACTCGGCGTCGACGTCGATGCAGAACGGCGGGTACTCGTCGAACTCGCGCCGCTGCTCCTCGCTCCCGTCGGTCGCGGGGCACTCGCTGGGATCGGCCTGCTCGGGGATCGTCGCCGGCACCGGCCTGGTGATCGAGACCGCGTCGACGACGAAGCTGAGCGACGAATCGGGTGGGATGATGTCGGGGAAGCCCGCCGAGCCGTATGCGGCCGCAGCGGGGATGTCGATCTGACGGCGACCGCCCTCCTTGATCCCGAGCAGTCCGTCCTCCAGCCCGGGGATCACCTGTCCGGCGCCGACGGTGACCGGGATGGTCGTCTCGCGGTCGTAGCTGTTGTCGAACTCGGTGCCGTCGTCGGCGAGGACACCGACGTAGGACAGCTCGACCGTGTCGCCGAGCTCTGCGGGTTCGCCGGTGCCCTCCCTGATGTCGGTGACCGTCAACTCCCGCACGTCGCCACCGACGATCGCGACCGACGGCTTGCCGTTCGTCTCGTCCGCGGGCGTGGTGGCGTCCGGTGCGTCGTCCGGATCGGTTGCGTCGTCGGCGTCGTCGCCCGAGGTGTCGTCGTCGCCGGAGGTGTCGTCGCCGGAGGTGTCGTCGTCGGATGTGTCGTCGTCGGA
>CBFCWS010000284.1:0-4642 GCA_965601765.1 uncultured Ilumatobacter sp.
GCGGATCGGGAAGCCGATGGTCTGTGGCAACGAGGGTGCCGGGAAGGTCGTCGCCGCGGGCAGCGACGCCGCCGCGTCGGCGCTCGTCGGTAAGGTCGCCGGGTTCGTCTCCGGCGACGCCTACGCCGAGTACCGTGTGGTCCATCACAGCCAGTGCCTGGAGATGCCGGCGGGCACGACACCGGAGCAAGCCGCGGCGTGGTTCGTCAACCCGCTCACCGCTCTCGGCATGACCGAGACGATGCGAAGGGAGGGCCACACCGCCCTCGTGCACACCGTCGGGGCGTCGAACCTCGGGCAGATGTTGAACCGGATCTGCCTCGCCGACGGCATCGGCCTCGTCAATCTCGTCCGGCGCCCGGAGCAGGCGCAGCTCCTGCGCTCGCAGGGCGCCGAGCACGTCGTCGACACCTCGGCGGAGTCGTTCCGGGACGATCTCCTCGCGGCGCTGAGTGCGACCGGGGCCACGATCGCCTTCGATGCGATCGGTGGTGGCGAGACCGCGGGCACGTTGCTCGCAGCGATGGAGCGGGTCGCCAGCGAGGGGCAGGAGTACAGCCGCTACGGCTCGGGGCGGCCGACCCAGGTCTACATCTACGGCCGGCTCGACCTGCGCCCGATCGTGCTGCCCCAGCGGTTCGGGTTCTCCTGGTCGGTCGGCGGCTGGCTCCTCACACCGTTCCTCGCCTCGATCGGCGACGACGTGCGACGCCTGCGCCGCCGCGTCGCCGACGAGATCACCACCACGTTCGCGAGCGAGTACGGCATGCGCGTCACCCTCGACGAAGCCGTCACCGTCGAGCACGCTCGGCGCTACGCCGCGGTCAAGACCGGCGAGAAGGCTGTCATCCTGCCCCACGGCTGATCGATGCTCGCACACGATCGCACCGCCGCCAGCCCCACGCCGCCGCAGCTGGTCTGTGTCACCGATTTGGCTGTCGACAGCCAAATCGGTGACACAGAAGCACTGCGCTACCGTGCACGGCGTGATCCTCTCGGACCGGACCCTGCGGGAGCGGCTCGCCGCCGGCGAGATCGTGATCGACCCGCTCGACGAGACGTTGATCCAACCGTCGTCGGTCGACGTGCGGATCTCGCACTTGTTCCGGGTCTTCCGCAACCACACCGCCGGCGCGATCGACGTGAAACTCGATCAGACGGGCATGACCGAGCTCGTGGAGATGCCGGTCGACGAGCACGGCGCCGGTGACGAGGCCTTCATGCTCCACCCGGGCGAATTCGTGCTGGGCTCCACCTACGAACGCATCGCCGTCCCGAACGACCTCGTCGGCCGGGTGGAGGGCAAGGCCTTGTCGGTGGCGACGCCCGTGCCGACCCCCGATGGTTGGTCGACCATGGGTGAGCTCCGCATCGGCGATCGCGTCTTCACGGACTCCGGCGAACCGACGGTCGTCGTCGACGCCACCGAGGTGATGCTCGGCCGGCCCTGCTTCGAAGTCGAGTTCTCGGACGGTGCGATCCTGGTCGCCGACGCCGACCATCGTTGGGTGACCACGACCGAGCGCGACCGTCGGCGAGGTGCCTCGCCGTCCGAGCGGACCACCCGTGAGATCGCCGGATCGTTGCGACACGCCGACCAGGAGTGGAACCACCACGTTCACCTCTCGGCCGGCGTTCGCTGTCCCGAGCGAGACCTTCCGATCGACCCGTACGTCCTCGGCACATGGATCGGCGACCGAGCCACCACGACCGGGGAGGTCACGACGACCGACGACCGGTTCGTGCGCGGGATCTCGCGACCCGAGCGCGTGACCGAGGCGTCAGAGCCACGCGCGAGCCGGACCGGGGAGACCGGCCGGTCGCGAGATCCGCGGACGGCCGCCGACATGGCGAACGACTCACTGTCCGGTCGCTTCCCGGACCTCGGACCGCTCGGCGACGAGCACATCCCCGACGCCTACCTCCGCTCCTCGATCGCCCAGCGTCGGGCTCTGCTCGACGGGGTCATGGACTCCGACGGCTGCGGCGATCGATCGGGGAAGTTCGAGTTCACGACCACCGGGGAAGGCCTCGCCGAACAGGTGCACGAACTCGTCGCGAGCCTCGGGTTCCAGCCGGTCATCGCCAAGAGGTCGGCGACGTCGACCGGCATCGACCACGGCCCGGAGTACGTCGTCACGTTCACACCGGCGCGCCCGGTCGCCGGTCTGAGTCGCGAGGTCCAGCACCAGACGTCCGAGGGTCGCTTCGATGACTTCCGCGCGATCGTCGCGGTCCGCCCGATCCCGAGCGTGCCGGTCCGGTGCATCGAGGTCGCCGCACCACACGGCGTGTACCTGGCGGGCCGGTCGTTCATCCCGACCCACAACTCGTCACTGGGACGCCTCGGGTTGCTGATCCACTCCACCGCTGGGTTCATCGACGCGGGGTTCGACGGCCACATCACGCTCGAGCTGGCCAACGTCGCCAGCCTCCCGATCACGTTGTACCCGGGGATGAAGATCGGTCAGGTGAGCTTCATGCAGATGACCACGCCGGCCGACCACCCCTACGGTCGAGGCGCCAGCGGCTCCAAGTACCAGGGCCAGGAGGGCCCGACCCCGAGCAAGTACTTCCAGAACTTCCGCTGAGGCGCCCGTCCGGTGACGGAGACCGGATCGGCGGGTCGCTCAGACCGCGAGGGCGACGACGATCGCGAGCGCGGTGGCACTGAACACCGTCGTGGCGACGCCGACGACGCGGGCGGCACTCGGGTGCACCGGGCTCTCGCCGGCCCGGAGGGGTCGGTGCAACTCGTCGTAGTGTCGGCCGGCCCAGACGAGCAGCCCGGCGCCGAGGATGACCTGTCCGGCGCCCGGCGCGGCGAAGACGGTGCCCAGCCGGGCGCCGGTGCGGGCGAGGAGCAGGCCGGCGACGATCATCGAGATCGCGGTCCGTTCCCAGGCGAGCGCGGTCCGCTCCTGCTGCATGCCGCCGTCGTGGATCCGATCGGGTCTGATGTCGCTCATACCGTCGTGATCACGAACGCGACCGAGACGACCGCGCCGACGGCGACGGCGGTCGTGATGAACAACGGCAGCTTGGAGGGCGGGAGCGGCTCCTCCAGGCGCATCGCGGTCTCGTTGAGTGCCCAGCGCCGGTATGCGGTCGCGGCGGTGACGAAGGAGAGCGAGAGCAGGCCGATCGCCACGAACTGCTCGTTGGGCAGGTCGTCGAGCAACGAGATCGCGGCCAGGCCACCGGCGGCGATCGCGAGCGACGTGCGGATCCAGCTCAGGAAGGTGCGCTCGTTCGCGAGCGTGAAGCGGTAGTCGGGGTCGTCACCGACCTTGCGGGGGTCGGCAGGGAACCATCGGCGGAGCTCTGGCATCGGATCGGGTGGGCCGCTGGGTCGCGATCGATCGGCCCGGGCTGGACGCTACTCGCGGCCGGTCGGTGCGTACCGGACGGCCGCGCTCGCGATCGGTCGGCGGTCCGTCGCAGCGCTGGTCACGACCGTAAGGTTGACCGGCAAGCGACCAAGCGAAGGTGAGCCATGTCGGACAGCTTCTTCTCCCAGACCGAGCCGATCCCGTACGAGGGACCCGAGAGCGACAACCCCCTTGCGTTCCGGTGGTACCAGCCCGACCGCGTCGTCGGCGACCGCACGATGGCCGAGCACCTGCGGTTCGGTGTCTGCTACTGGCACTCGTTCTCGTGGGACGGCTTCGACATCTTCGGCGCCGGCACGCTCGACCGTCCGTGGCATCCGAACAACGCGAGCGACATGGATCCCATGGACGCCGCGCGCATGAAGATGGACGCCGCCTTCGAGTTCTTCGCCAAGCTCGGTGTGCCGTTCTTCTCGTTCCACGACATCGACATCGCCCCGGCGGGCGACACCTTCGCCGAGACGTGCGGGTACTTCGACGAGATGGTCGAGTACGCGGCGGGTCACATGGAGCGGACCGGGGTGAAGCTGCTGTGGGGAACGACCAACGCGTTCTCGCACCCGCGCTTCATGTCGGGTGCCTCCACCAACCCGGACCCCGACATCTTCCGCTACGCCGCCGCGCAGGTCGCGCACTGCATGCAGAAGACCCACGAGCTCGGCGGGGCCAACTACGTGCTGTGGGGTGGCCGTGAGGGCTACGAGACGCTGCTGAACACCGACATGCGTCGCGAGCTCGACCAGATGGGTCGGTTCATGAACATGGTCGTCGAGCACAAGCACGCGATCGGGTTCGAGGGGACGTTGCTGATCGAGCCGAAGCCGATGGAGCCGACCAAGCACCAGTACGACTACGACGTCGCCGCCGTCTACGCGTTCCTGCAGCGGTACGGCCTGGCCGACGAGATCAAGGTCAACATCGAGGTCAACCACGCGACCCTGTCGGGCCACGACTTCCATCACGAGGTCGCCACGGCGGTCGATGCCGGGATCTTCGGGTCGGTCGACGCCAACGCCGGTGACGATCGCCTCGGTTGGGACCTCGACCTGTTCCCGACGTCGGTCGAGGACATGTCGCTCGGACTGCTCGAGATCGTTCGCGGTGGCGGTTTCACGACCGGCGGGATGCTGTTCGACTGCAAGCTGCGGCGCCAGTCGATCTCACGTGACGATCTCTTCATCGCGCACATCGGCGGCATGGACACCCTGGCGAAGTCGTTGTTGGTGGCGCAGTCGATCATCGACGAGGGC
>CBFCWS010000285.1:0-4634 GCA_965601765.1 uncultured Ilumatobacter sp.
GGTGACCACCGAGAACCCGGGCGTCGCGTCGGCGGACGTCGCCCGCGCGGTCACGAGCCGGGCCACCGCCGACGAACCCCGTCGACGGCCCTCCGCCACGCGGCCTCGAGCCGGCGCTTGCGATCGATCCACGCCTGGAACTCGGCCTGGTCCTGTCGCGCGCGGGCGAGCTGCACCCGCAGCTCCTCGTTCACTGCCCGCTCCCGTCCGAGCGCGTGCTCGGCGTCGCGCGCGGCAGCGACGGCGGCGTCGCGATCCCGTCGGAGCCGATCGTCGCCACCATCCATGACGTCCGACGCTATCCCGCTAGCCTCCTGCGGGTGGCTGACGGCACTGGACCGGCGGTGCGCGTCGAGCACCTCTCGAAGCGATTCCGGCTCTTCCACGAGCGGCACCAATCGCTGAAGCAATCGCTGCTCAATCGCCGGCGGAGCAACTACGAGGACTTCTGGGCGCTGCGGGACGTGTCGTTCGAGGTGCCGCGCGGGGACACCTTCGGGGTGATCGGGCACAACGGCAGCGGCAAGTCGACGATGCTCAAGTGCCTGACCGGCATCCTCCAACCCGACGAGGGATCGGTCGCGGTCGACGGCTCGGTGTCCGCCCTGCTCGAGCTCGGCGCCGGCTTCCACCCCGAGCTGAGCGGGCGCGAGAACGTCTTCCTCAACGCTGCGATCCTCGGCGTGTCGAGGCGCTTCGTCCAGGAGCGCTTCGACGACATCGTCGAGTTCTCCGGTCTCGAGCAGTTCATCGACACCCCGGTGAAGAACTACTCCTCGGGCATGTTCGTGCGACTCGGGTTCGCCGTGGCGATCAACGTCGACCCCGACGTCCTGATCATCGACGAGGTGCTCGCCGTGGGCGACGCCGAGTTCCAGGCCAAGTGCGGCGACAAGATCGCCGAGTTCCGTCACCGAGGCAAGACGATCGTGCTCGTCACCCACTCGCTGCCCGACGTCGTGCGGCTCTGCAGCCAGGTCGCATGGATCGACCACGGTCGGCTCCGGGCGCTCGGTTCGCCGATCGACATCACCGACGCCTACGCCCAGACCACCCATGCCGGCCGGTCGGTCGAGTACCACGGCGGCAGGCGATGGGGCACCCGCGAGATCGCGATCGAGCACGTGTCGCTGCTTGGCGCGGACGGCGAGCCCGTCGACCATGCGACCAGCGGGACGCCGCACTCGTTCCGGATCGACCTCGTCGCCGACGCAGCCGTCGACCAGCCCGAGGTGGTGCTCCAGATCCACGACCAGAACGGGGTGCTCGTCACGGAGGTGAGCACGCGCGCCCGCGACGTCGATCTCGGCACGGTCGTCGGGCGTCGGCCGATCTCGTTCGACATCCATCGCTTCCCGTTGAGCGAGGGCACCTACGAGCTGTCGATCCTCGCCCTCGACGCGAGCGGGCAGCGCGAGCTCGACGTGCGACAGCGGTACCTCCGCTTCGACGTCGTACGGGGCACGATGCGCGACGGCGGGGTGATCTCCGTCGACGGCGAGTGGCAGCTCGACCCGGCCCCGGTCGCCAACTGAGCGAAGTCGTCAGGCGCGGGATCCTGGAGCGGCAGCTCAGAGCTCTTCGGCGAACCGGTCCTCGACGCGATCGAAGATCCACCAGCCGATGAGCAGCGCCGTGACCGAGTAGGCGGTCAGGAGGCCGATGTCGGACCACGCCGGGAACCGCAGGTCGTACAGCAGGTTGCGGTAGATGCGCACCATCACGGCGGCCGGGACGTTCTCGTAGATGGTGAGCAGGGTCGGCCGATCGGCGAGCTGCTCCTTGACGATCGAGAGCGGGTACACGATCGGCGTCGCGAAGAACCATGCCTGGGAGATGATCGACCAGAGGTACGACATGTCGCGGAAGTACACGTTCGCGGCGGCGAACGCGAGCCCGAACCCGGTGGCGAACGCAGCGACCAGCAACGTCGTCAGGGCGACGAGCGGGAGCCACGGCAACACCATGTTGCCGGCGAAGACGAGCGCCACCGACAGCACCCCGAGCTCGACCGCGAGCGTGAACAACCCGGCGATCACCAGCGAGATGACGAGGTGCTCGCGGGGGAAGGCCACCTTGCGCACGAGGGCGCCGTTCGCCACGACGCTGCCCATCGCGGTCGACACCGAGACGTTGAAGAACGACCACGGGAGCAGGCCGCAGAGCAGGTAGAAGGGGTACGAGTTCAGTCCGCTGGGATCACCCGCGCCGGGCTCGGCCTCGAGGATGACCGAGAACGCGAACGTGTACACGAGCATGAACGCGATCGGGTTGAGTAGCGACCAGCCCCACCCGAGGAGACTCCGCTTGTACCTGCCGCGCAGCTCGCGCAGCGTGAGGTTCCACAGCAGCTCCCGGCGCGCGACGAGCTCGGCGGCCGACGACATGGCAGCCGAGCGTAACGGCGCCCGCCGACCGGCCCAATGCGTTCGACCCGCGGTCGATCCGGCGCGATCCCGCGCCGGTCTCGTGTCAGCGCGGCCAGGGCAGGGACGGGTGGAGCTCGCGGACGTGCTCGATCATGTGATCGGCGGCGAGGTTGGTGGTCGCGATCATCGACACCTCCTGCGTCCGGTACCGGCCGAGCATCTCGGGATGGTGGACGCCGTACTCACCGGCGGCCGCGAGCCGGAGCAGGAGCTCCCAGTCCTCCCAGCCGAACACGAGTGCGTCACCGGTGCGGTACCCGCCGTACTGCTCCCAGATCCGCCGGCGGAACATCGCCTGGGCGTCGATGTAGTTGGCATCGCACAGGCGCTCGACGTTCCACGCCATCGCGCTGCGCAGACCGGTGCTGTGGCCGAACTCCTCCAGCGTGCAGTAGGCGAACGCCGCGACCGGGTCGGCGTCGAGACGATCGGCGAGGCGGCGCAGGGCGGTCGGGTAGACGAGGTTGTCGGCGTCAATGATCATCACCTTGTCGGCGCGGGCACGGCCGATGCCGAGGTTGCGGGCAGCGGGCAGTCCACGGTTGGCGTCGCCGCCCAGGAGGAGGATCGGCAGCTCCGGATGATCGGTCATGAAGCGCTCGACGACCGCGCGCCCGTCGTCCAGGGAGTGGTCGTCGACGATCACGATCTCGATCGTCACGCCCTCGGACGCGGCGATCGACGTGAGCGTCTCGACGACGACGTCGGCGTAGCCGAACAGCGTCAACACGACGGTGATCTCCGGCGACGCTTCGGCGTAGGCCTCGCTGGTGGACTCGGTCACGTGGTCCTCGTCGCCGAACCTCACCCGGCAGCGCACCCGGTCGATCCGACGCTGGAGCTCGGTCTCGGCGGCGAGCGCGTCGTAGACCCGGCGGCGAAAGCCCGGGTTGGCGCGGTACGCCGGGAGGATCGGATGTCGCTGGGCGACGATCATGTTGCGCCGGATCCTCGGCGGTCGGATGCGGGCGAGTCGCCTGCGGCCGACGGTGGCCGGTTCGAGCTCGTCCAGCCGGTCGAGCACCGCACCCAGCGACGACGCGAGCGGCGCCTCGTGGAGCGCGACCTCGCGGGCGGCCTCGCCGATCGCGGCGCACCGTGCCGTGTCGTCGAGCAGCTCGGCCACCGTCGCTGCCAGGTCGTCGGCGACCACGAGGTGTTCGCCGTCGGTGAACGGCCCGAGGTTCGACACGGGTTCGGTCACCACGCAGC
This sequence comes from uncultured Ilumatobacter sp., assembly GCA_965601765.1. Classification (GTDB taxonomy): domain Bacteria; phylum Actinomycetota; class Acidimicrobiia; order Acidimicrobiales; family Ilumatobacteraceae; genus Ilumatobacter. The sequence goes on from CBFCWS010000285.1 coordinate 3,642, forward strand.
AACCGTTGGCCATCGCCTCGACGAGGCGCGCCCACTCGGCGTAGCCGGGAGTGGTGTCGTCCCGGTGGACGTTGACGAGGATGCGGCTCCGGGCGAGGAGCCGGTACTTGTCGTCGCCGAAGACGAGCCCGGGCGCACCGTCGCGCACCGGCCGGAAGAACGAGAACAGCCTGATCTCGCTGCGTCGCTCCCAGAGCAGCGGGGCGAGGGCTGCGATCTCACGGGTCCGCCGCACGGTCTCGCCACCGAGGAAGACGACGTCGACGTCACGCCGGACGGACGGGGCGACCATCGACGGGACGCCGCCGATGGGGAGGTGCTCGACCTGCCGACCGCGGGCCCGGAACGCCATGACGCCGCGCTCGTTGATGTCGAGCGTGAGCGGGCTCGCCGCCGTCGCGATCGCTCCGATGTCGAACCAGGGCGTCCCGGGTTGCTCGGTGCACACGGGCACGCTGATCGACGCGGCGTGCTCGATCCCGCGGTCGTCGAGATCACCGAGCAGGAAGAACTCGTGGGGTGCGACGACGAGGTTGTGGCGCTCGGGGTCGACCGGCACCTCGCCCGACGACAGCAGCCGGGCGCTCCGGCCGGCGAGGGTCGCCGCCTCCGCGATCCACGCCGCGATGTCGCGCATGAAGGCATTGCCCTCCGGCGAGACGAACACGTCGACGGCGCGCCGGCGGGCGGCGCCCGGATCCGTCACGGGCGAACCCGCGAGCGCAGTTCGCCGAGCGCTCGCTCGAGCCGGAGGGTCTGGTCGTAGATCACACGCAGCACGAACTGCCGGCTCCGCAGGGGCATGTCGGGCGCGCCGGTCACGCTCAGGACGATCGAGCGCAGCTGGGTCCGGCGCGAGGTGACCTCGGGCAGTTCGGTGACGATCGCTCGCAGCTCGGCCGCGCGCTCGCGCGATGCCGCTGTCAGCTCGTCGAGCGCCCGCTCGACCTCGTCGTCGACCCGCTGATCCACTTCGCTCACGCCGGAGCAGGC
>CBFCWS010000286.1:0-4559 GCA_965601765.1 uncultured Ilumatobacter sp.
CGGGTGTCCGTCCAGGCGTACAACACCGACGACCACGTCGATCGGCTCCTGGGCGTGCTCGCTCGGCTGGCCTCCGGCTGACGTCGATCCGACGGTCTCGGGCGGTCGCCGCCCGGCGTGGTGCGCGGCTCCCCGGCCTGGCGAGGGTCGGCGGCGACGTCGACGACCGCATGCTGGACGGGAGGCGTCGACGACGACGAGTGCGGGCCGGACGAGACGCGCGAACGGCGTCGGTGCGGATCGGCAATGCGGATGCGAGCACCGCGACTGCGACGCGAGGTACCGCTCGCCCGACGGTCTGGTTCGTCACGAACGACCGGTCGACGTGCCCGAGTCCCGGACGGTCGGCTCACGCGAGATCGCCGGGGGCCCGTCGACGTCGCGCGTCGCCGAGTCGGGCGGGCCGCTCCGGGTCGACGCTCCCCGGGTCGTTCGCCGGCGGTGCGACGGCGCGTGCTCAGCGGCCCGCGCGGATCGCTCTGGCGACCTCGCCCCAGCGCGGGAGGGTCGTCGGGTCGTCCCGGATCTGCTCCTCGGCCAGGTACATGACGAGCCGGGCGGCGGTGCCGTCGTAGCGCTCGAGCAGCCGGTCGGCGAGCTCGTCCCACGGGCACACCACGGCGAAGTGGTCGAGCATCTCGTCGGTGATCACCTCCGCCATCCCGGCGATGTCGCCGCGACGCAGCCGCGCACCGAGCTCGGCGGTTGTCCCGGGGAACCCGAGATCGTCGAACTGGAACGAGTAGTTGGGTGTCGAGCCGTAGAACGCGATCTGGGCCCGGGCCCGCTCGACGATCGGTGCCCGCGCCTCGGGTGTGTCGCCGGGGGCGGCGAAGACCGGGACGATGAGGTCGACGTCGGCGGGGTCGCGCCCGGTGCGCCGGGCACCGTCGGCGACGGCGGGCAGCAGCCGGTGCCGGAGGTAGGTGGTGGAGTGCAGCGGGTGCACGTGCACCCCGTCGGCGACCTCGCCGGCGACGCGGCTCATGATCGGCCCGACGGCGGAGATGTCGACCTCGAGGTCCTCGTGATCGTGGCGGGGCGGCGACCAGGCCTCCGGGAGGTAGTTGAGCCGGTAGTAGGGGCCGTCGTGGGCGAGCGGCTCCTCCCGGCGGAACGCACGCCAACAGGCCTTGACCGCCTCGACGTAGTCGCGCAGCCGGGGCGCAGGTGGCTTGAACTCCGCCGAGTAGCGCCGGACGACGTGCCCCTTCACCTGGGAGCCCAGGCCGAGCCGGAACCGGCCGCCGGTGTTGGCGGCGATCTCCCACGCGGCGGTCGCCGCGATCATCGGGCTGCGCGGGAACGCGACGGCGATGCCGGTGCTCATCTCGAGGCTCGGCGCCGCCGTGGCCGCGGCCGTGATCTTCATCCACGGCACCTGGGTGGTCTCGGTGAACAGCATCCCGGAGAAGTCGTGTGCCTCGAGGCGGCGCGCGAGGTCGGCGGTCTCCGCCCAGCTCCCGCCGAACGTCATGAGATCGATCTCGATCGCGGCCCCCTCTCGTCGTCGTCTCCGCGACGTGCCCGAGCACGACCCTACGCGGTCGGGGCGGCGACCCCGCTACGTTCGGGTCGATGCCGACACCTCTCACTGCCGAGCTCCTGTGGTCGATCCCGCGCGTCGGAGCACCGACGACCGGCGGCGGACGGGTCGTCGTCCCGGTCAGCACCGCCGATCTCGACCGGAACACGACGGAGTCGCACCTGTTCGAGGTGTTCCTCGACGGGAGCGAGCCCCGCCGCCTCACCACCGGGCCGTCGTCGAAGCCGTCGCTGTCGCCCGACGGTTCGCGGGTCGCGTTCCTGCGAGCGGTCGACGAGCGACCCCAGGTCCACGTGATGGCGATGGACGGCGGCGAGCCCGACGTCGTCACCGACCTCCCGCTGGGCGCGATGGCGGTCCGCTGGTTCCCGAACGGCGACGACGTGCTCGTGCTCGCACTGGTCTACGACGACCGTCTCGACCTGGAGGCGACCGCGGCCGAGCGCGACCGGCGCGCCGAACGGCAGCACTCGGCGCGGGTGAGCGACCGGGCGATCTACCGGTACTGGGATCGCTGGCTCGACGGCGGGGAGGTGCCGCACGTGTTCCGGATCGACCTCCGGTCGCGCGAGGTGACCGACCTGACACCCACCTCGGCGCGATGGATGCGTTGGGACAACACCGCCGACCCGATCGCCGACGTCGACGTGTCGCCGGACGGGACCACGCTCGCGTGGGTGGCCGACCGGTCCGAGCGCTCCGACGGCGAGCTTCGCTTCTCGCTCTACCTCACGGATCTGATCAGCGGTGAGGAACGGTGCCTGACGCCCGATCACGGCGGTCACGTCACGAGACCGCGGTTCTCACCGGACGGGTCGAGGCTCGTCGTCGGTCGAACCGAGGATCCGCACTTCTACGCCGACCGCACCCGTCTCGTCGAGCTCGACCCCGCCACGGGCGCCGAGCGCGACCTCACCGAGGGGTTCGACCTGTCGCCGACCGGTTGGAGCTTTGACGGCTCGGCGCTGGTGTTCGAGATGGAGTCCGATGCACGCCGGCCCGTGTGGCGGCTCGACGGCGACGGCTCGCCGGTCGAGATCGCCCGGGACGGGACGCTCACCGGCCTCGCCGTCGTGGCGACCGGTCGGTACGTCGCAGTGCGCAGCTCGATCACCCGGCCGCCCGAGCTCGTGTCGTTCGGCGACGGCGACGTCGAGCAGATCACCGACTTCACCGCCGTCGTCGCGTTCGATCCGCCGACCGTCGACGAGGTCCGGTTCGCCGGTGCCCGCGACGACGAGGTGCAGATGTGGGTCGTGACACCCCCCGGCGGGCTCGACGCACCCGGTCCGCTCGCGCACATGATCCACGGCGGGCCGCACGGGGCGTTCACCGACGCCTGGCAGTGGCGTTGGCACCCGGCGGTGTTCTGCGGCACCGACCGTCGAGCGGCGCTGGTCAACTTCCACGGTTCGACCGGGTGGGGGCAGGAGTTCGCGGCGTCGATCCGCGGCGAGTGGGGCGACATGCCCGCCGCCGACATCGGCGCCGCGACCGACCGGCTGATCGCCGACGGTCTCGCCGACCCGGATCGGATCGCGATCACGGGTGGCTCGTACGGCGGGTACATGGTGTCGTGGTTGACCAGCCAGACCGACCGGTACGAGTGCGCGGTGGCGCACGCCGCGGTGACGTCGCTGCCGAACATGTACGCCTCGGACATCACCTCCGGCCGGGCCGACGCCTACGGCGCCGAGGTGTGGACCGATCTCGATCGGGTCAACCGCTGGAGCCCGGCCGCCCACGCCGCCGGCCACACGACGCCGACGCTCGTGATCCACGGTGAGCGTGACTACCGGGTCCCGGTCGGGCAGGGGCTCGAGCTCTACGGCGTGCTGCGGGCGAAGGGCGTCGAGGCGCGGCTCGTGTACTACCCCGACGAGAACCACTGGATCCTCACCCCGGCCAACTCGATCCACTGGTACGGCGAGGTCCGGGACTGGCTGGCCCGCCACGGCTGCTGAGGTGACCCCGGCCTCGACTACCCGGCAACAACCGATGCGCGCTCGGAAGGTGCCGACGTTGCGTCGGCGGCGGCTCCCGGGAGGGCACGGCCGGGCCCGCCGGGCCGCCCGATCGGGCGACCGCGTCGCGCAGCGGGTCGCCTACCGGGCCATGGCGTAGAACTCGTCGTTCGGGCGCATACCCGTGAAGTTCGCGTAGCGGTTGGAGAGCGCGAACAACGAGGTGATCGCGCCGATGTCCCAGATCTCGTCGTCGGTGAAGCCCTTCGCGCGCAGCTCGTCGAGGTGGGCGTCGGTGACCGCCGCGGAATCCTCGGCGACGAGCAGGGCGAACTCGACGATGGCGCGCTCGCGGTCGGAGAGGTCGGCCTTGGCCGGATTCACCGACACCTGATCGGCGATGTGCGGGTCCTTCATGCGGATGCGCAGGATCGCGCCGTGGGCGACGACGCAGTACAGGCAGTGGTTGCGCGCGGACGTCGCGACGACGATCAGCTCGCGCTCGGCCTTGCTCAGCCCGTCGTTCGAGTCCATGAGCGCGTCGTGGAACGCGAAGAACGCCCGGAACTCGGCCGGGCGCCGGGCGAACGCGAGGAACACGTTCGGGACGAAGCCGGACTTCTCCTGGACCGCGAGGATCACGTCTCGGATGTCGTCGGGGAGATCGTCGAGGTCGGGGACGTCGAAGCGTGAGATCGTCTGGTCGCTCATCCCCCGAGTGTCGCGCAATGTCGGCCGCGGGCGGGCAGCGTCCCTGCGCGCTGGGACCGAACGGATGCCGTCCACCTCGCCGGGTACGAGCACGATGTCGACGCGTCGACGGTGTCGGGCCTCGTCGTCGAGAACCGCGGGTTCGAGCAGCCGGCCGGCCGGGCGAGATGCGCGCCCGCTCTGGCGGGTGATCACCTCCGTCGAGCGACCGGCGCAGGCGAGCTCATCCACCGAGTGGGCGGTCGCGACGCACCCGAGCCCTAACCGAGCTCGGGGCTCGGTTCTGCCCGGAATGCGGACTGCCCCAAACCTGGGTCGATCACGAGGAGCATCGAGTC
>CBFCWS010000287.1:0-4512 GCA_965601765.1 uncultured Ilumatobacter sp.
CTTCCACAGAATCAGCACCGACGCTCAGGTGTCCGCTGCGAGGGCCATCGCCCGGGCGGTCGGTCCGCGGCGACGCCGTCGGGCCGGCCCGACGGCGGGATCGGCCCGTGCTCGCCACGACATGGCTCGCCGACCTCGCGGTCGACGGTCAGACGAGCAGCGGGTCGGTGACGATCTCGATCATCGACGGGCCGTCGTTGGCGATGGCGTCGGCGAACGCATCGGCGAGCTGCGACCGATCGGTCACCCGGATCCCCTGACCACCGCAGAGCTCGGCGAAGGCGGCGAAGCTCGGGTTGCGGAGGCTGGTCTGCCACACGTCGAGCTCGGCCGACCGTTGTTCCTTGCTGATCTTGCCGAGCTCGCTGTTGTCGAGGACGACGTGGGTGATGTTCATCCCGTACTTGACCGCCGTCGTGAACTCCATCGCGTACTGGCCGAGGCCACCGTCGCCCGAGATCGAGACCACCGTCCGTTCGGCGCCGACCGCCGCCCATGCCCCCATCGCGGCGGGGAGTCCGAACCCGATCGAGCCGAGGTAGCCCGACATCAGCACGCTGTGGTCGACGACCTCGAAGTAGCGACCGAACGAGTAGGTGTTGTTGCCGACGTCGACGCAGATCACCGAGTCGTCGGGGATGCAGTCACCCAGCTCGGCGAACACGACCGAGGCGTTGAGCCCCTCGCCGTGGTCGTCGGCACGCCGGCTGGCCTTCTCGGCCCGCCAGATCGCCCACCGCTCGGCGACCTCGGCCCGGTGGTCGTGGCAGTCGATCTCGACGTCGGCGAGCTCGGCTCGGAGCTCGCGCGCCGTGACCCCGACGTGGCCGAGCACCGGGACGTCGACCGGATGGAAGCGGCCGAGCGCCATCGCGTCGAAGTCGACCTGGATCAGCGGCTTGTAGGGGGCGATCCCGGTGTGATCGGAGAACGATGCACCGAACACGACCATCAGGTCGGACTCGTTCATGAACCAACTCGCGATCGGCGTCCCGCTCCTGCCGAGGACCCCGCATCCGAGCTCGTGGTGGTCCGAGATCAGTCCCTTCCCCTTGAACGTGGTGAGGACGGGTGCGCCGATCAGCTCGGCGAAGGCCGTCACCTCGTCCATGTCGTCGCGGGCGCCGTTGCCGACCACGACGACGGGCCGCTTCGCTGTCCGGATCCGCTCGACCGCCTCGAGCAGCACGTCGCGGGCCGGTGCGACTCGGCGATCGCCGGTCCGGCCGACCGGCGAACCGGCGGGGGCGTCCGAGGGCTGGAGCTGGACCTCGTCGGGCAGGATCAGGTGGCCCACGTCGCGCTCGACGAGAGCCGTCTTGCAGGCGAGCGTCATGAGCTCGGCGGCGTCGGTCCCGGCGCCGACCGTCTCGCTGTACCGGGCGACGTCCGCGAACGCCGCCTCGAGGTCGAGGTCCTGGAACGCACCTCGCCCGCGGTTCTTCGACGGCACCCGCCCGGAGATCGCGAGGACCGGCGCACGGTCGACCTTGGCGTCGTACAGCCCGGTCAGGAGGTTGGTCGACCCGGGCCCGGCGATCGCGAAGCACGCCGCGAGCCGTCCGGTCAGCTTGCCGTACGCGGTGGCGGCGAACGAGGCGGCGCCCTCGTGGCGGATGCCGAAGTAGCGGAGATCGCCGCGCTGCTCGGCCACCCGCATCGCGTCGGCGAAGCCGAGGTTCGAGTGTCCGACCATCCCGAACACGGCGTCGACCCCCCACGCCACCATCGTCTCGACGAGGACGTCGGAGACGGTCCGCTCGCGCTCGTCGGCGAGGGGCAGCGCGACGTAGACGCCATCGTCGCGCAGCTCGTTCGCGAATGCCGGCGGACCGTCGCTGAAGTCGCCGGGCGGGATGCCGTTGCAGGGGCTGAAGTCGTACCCGTGCCAGGGGCAGCGCAGCCATCCCTTCTCGATCGAGCCCTCGCCGAGCGGGCCGCCCTGGTGCGTGCAGGCGTTGTCGATCGTGCCGTACCGGCCCCCCACGTTCGAGACGCACAACGACTGCGTCCCGATCGTCACCGTCGTCACCCGGCCGTCGGGCAGCTCGTCGAGGTCGAGCACCTTGTGCCATTCGTGCGGCTCGTCCGGTATCGGAACGGGCTCGGTGGATGGCCGCTCGTCGGTCGCCATCGAAGCCTCCTGTGTTCGATCGGGCATGCGAGGGCTCGCCCGTTGCTAGGGAACCCCGGCTGGTCACCGATGCTTCCACACTCGAACAGAGCCTGTCGGTCCCAGGTCGCTCGGATCGCTGCAGCAGCGCTGTCGCCCGAGCGCGGATCCCGGTTCGCCGGGCGTGCCCGCGCAGAGGGGACGCGTCGCCCGACGAGCTCACCGGTGGATGGGCCACCGGTCGGTGGGTCACCGGATGCGTCGGACGGGCGTGTCGTGCCCGCAGCTCCGGACCGTGCTCGGTTCGATCGTGGAGGACAGCCCACGCTGTTCCCGAGCGAGGCGGCCGAGCTCCGAGCGTGCATCGTGCCTGCCGGGATCGGCGGTCGGGACGGCCCGATGGCACCGGCACGAGCCAGCCGCTCTGCTCGGTCCTCGCCCGACTCCGGCGCGCGAGTCGCCGGCGCATCCCCACGCGGCGCGGCGGTCGGCCACCGATCGCCCCCGGTCGGTCGGCGAGCGCCGACGCCGGCAGGTCGCCGGGACCGAACACGAACTTCCCGGTCGCGCTCCACACCGTGACCCGGCACCCGATCACGGTGTACCGACCATCGTCGGCGAGGAGAGGCGCGTTGGGGTCGACGCCGACGAGCGTGCACCGACCGCCGACGATGCGCTCATCGCCGAGACGATCAGGAGCGGATCTCGTCGAAAGTGGGGAACGACGTGCACGCCGGGCCACAGCCCGAGACCCGGTGCGTCGGGGCAACCCGCAAGTCGTTCGCCCTGGATCATGGCACCGGCGCTGCAACCGGCGAGCATCCCACCGCGCTCGACGACCTGCGTGATCGCCCGCCTGGCACGGCTCCCGACGAGCGTGTCGAACAAGTCGGCCGGCTTGCCACCGGACGGGTCGACCAGATCGACCGCCGCGATCCGGTCGGCGCGCTCCGGATCCTCCGCCGTGTCGCGGTCCACAGACCCGCCCGGACTCGGCAGAGGCGCCGAGGGTAGAAGTGGGCGACGCCGCGCTGCATCCAGTCGTCGACACGTCGCTGCCCTCGCGTCCCGAGTGGGTCGGCAGGCACGCGACGCGAGGAGCGGCCCCGAGGCGGACGAGCAGCTCACGGTCGACTCCCGACATCGTCGGCAGGTACTCGCCACTCCCTCCGACCGCCGGCACGACGGATCCCGGCCGGCGTCGATGCGATCTGGTCGGCCGATGCGATCCGAGGCTCCCCGCCGCCCTCACCGCAGCGTCTCGGTCGGGACGGGGACGGTACTCTCCCGGGATGGGCGTGCGGGTCGACGATCGGTACGAGGTCACCTCCGACGAGCGCGAGCGCTTCGAGGTCGACGGGTTCGTGCATCTCCCAGGCGTGCTGACCGACGACGAGCTCGCCGAGATCGATCAGGTCTACGACGCCTTCATGCGCGGCGACATCGCCGTCGAGGGTCGCGACCTGAACGACATGGTGACCGGTGAGTTCGGGACCGATCCGACCGGCTACGTCATCTTCAACGTCATGCTGCCGCGTCGCTACCACCCGCGCTGGCAGGGGAACGTGTACGAGCGCGTCGCACGGTCGATCGCCGAGCAGCTGTGCGGCGAGGGGATGACGATCGACTTCGACCAGCTCCTCGCCAAGCAGCCCGGCCGCCACGATGCCGTGTTCGAGTGGCATCAGGACCAGGCGTATTGGATCCACACCGACGACCGGCGGACGGCAACGTGCTGGCTGGCCGTCGACGACTCGACGCTCGACAACGGCTGCATGCGGTTCCTGCCCGGCAGCCACGTCGAGCCGGTTCGACCGCACCGCCCAGCCGGCGAGAGCCGGGAGGAGCGCCACACACTCGTCACCGACCTGCGCCCCGACGACCGTCCCGTCCCGGTGCCGATCCGGCGGGGCGACATCACCGTGCACAACGAGGGCGTGCTGCACGGCTCGGGCGGGAACCGCAGCACATCGAGTTGGCGACGGGCCTACATCGTCGCCTTCCGCTCGATCGACACGGTGCGCCGTGAGCGCGAGCTCGGCTTCACGCACTCACACAACGACGCGCACGACGTCCTCGCAGCCGTCGACGGCCTGATGGCCACGGACGAGCCCTGATCGACCCGTCACGCCGGGCCGCGACCGCAGAGGGAGCCGGTCGACTGGAACCCGCGACCACCTGCGAGCGAAGCAGACACCTGACCTGAGCCTGAATCCACCGAAGCGTGGATTCGGGCTGCGTGCTGCAGGTGTCGCGGTGACGCGTCGGAGGCCGATCATGTGCGATCTCCAACGGACTCATCTACCTGGGGGTTCACGGGGGCACAGCCCCGTGCCGACACCGGCGATCGGTGAGGTAGGCCGCTGGCTCGACGGAATGTTCGCTGCGGTTGAGGTCCC
>CBFCWS010000288.1:0-4484 GCA_965601765.1 uncultured Ilumatobacter sp.
CCCTCCGGGAGCGGAGGTCACTCGATGCCGTGCTCGATTGCAACTCCGCGTCGCTGCGGTGGTCGAGCGAACGAGCCGACAAGCCGTTCGGGATGGACCGCTTCCGACCCAACCTCACGATCGAGGTCGGTGAGTCCCGGGGCGAAGACACCCGGCGCGACTTCTCCATCGGCGCAGCTCGGCCGGGTGCTCGCGAAGGTCGAGCCCGGTCGCAGCCCGGCCGACGTCGAACAACATCGAGTTCAGGTCGATGCCGGCTACGTTGTCTGCCCCGACGAGCTCGGCCGCCGGTCGGGTGCCTCACGCGGGTTGGTGGGCGCCGGGCATGATGCGACTGACGTCGTACACCGAGTCGATCCGCTGGATCGTGGCCATCACCGGACTGAGCTGGTCGACGTTCGACAGCTCGAACTGGAACTGCATCTTTGCGACGCGATCGTTGCCGACCGACGTCGAGCACCCCACGATGTTGACCCCCTGCTCGGCGACGACGTTGGCGACGTCGCGCAGGAGGTGCCGCCGGTCGAGGGCGAGCACCTCGACCCCGACCGACACCGCTCGCTCGCTGACGTCGTTGTCCCACTCGACATCGATCATCCGCGTCGCCTGCTCCTGGGACAGCGATGCTGCGTTCGCGCAGTCCGACCGGTGCACGCTCACGCCCCGACCGCGCGTCACGAATCCGACGATCTCGTCGCCCGGCACCGGCGTGCAACACGCCGCGAGGCGCACGAGCACGTCGTCGAGACCCTCGACGTGCACGCCGATCTCGTCGGTGGGGGGCGCCTGACGGCGCCGTGAGTGCACCGGCGTCGGGATCTGCTCGTCGGTGTCGCCGCGGTACTCGCGCGCGACGCGCTGCGCGACGCTGCGCGCCGAGACATGTCGTTCGCCGATGGCCGCGAGGAAGGTGTCCTGGTCGAGGTAGCCGCTGTCTCGCAGGGCGTTCTCGAAGTGCTCGCTCGCCCAGATCTTCTGGACGGGGAGGCCCTCCCGGCGGAACTCGCTGATGAGCTCGTCGCGGCCCTGCTCGATCATGTCGCCGCGTCGCTCACGGCTGAACCACTGCTTGATCTTGTTGCGGGCGCGATGCGACACGACGAATCCGAGCCAGTCCTGTGACGGGCCGGCGGTCTCGACCTTGGAGGTGAACACCTCGCACGTGTCGCCGCTCTGGAGCTGATGGTCGAGCGACACCAACCGCGAGTTGACCTTCGAGCCGATGCACGCGTGGCCGACCTCGGTGTGGACGGCGTACGCGAAGTCGACCGGCGTCGAGCCGACCGGCAACGTGATCACCTTGCCGCGGGGGGTGAACACGAACACCTCGTCCTGTTCGAGATCGGTCTTGAGGTTGGCCATGAACTGGGCGGGGTCGGAGACCTCCTCCTGCCAGTCGATGATCCGGTTGAGCCAGTTGATGTCGGACTGATCGCCGTCGCTCTTGTAGGCCCAGTGGGCCGCCACGCCGCGCTCGGCGCGCTGGTGCATCTCGGCGGTGCGCACCTGGACCTCGATCGGCCGGCCGTTGGCCCCGATCACGGTCGTGTGCAGGCTCTGGTACAGGTTGAACTTCGGCATCGCGATGTAGTCCTTGAAGCGGCCCTGCACCGGACGCCAGCGACCGTGGATGCTGCCGAGTGCGGCGTAGCAGTCCTTGATCGAGGGGACGATGACGCGCACGGCGACGATGTCGAAGATGTCCTCGAACTCGCGACCCTTGACGACCATCTTCTCGTAGATGCTCCAGAGGTGCTTGCCGCGGCCGGTGACCTCGGCGCGGATGCCCAGCTCGATGAGCCGGTCGCTGATCTCCGCGACCGCCTGGGCGAGGAACACGTCGCGCTCGGGCGTGTGCGTCGCGACGAGGTGGTCGAGCTCGGCGTAGCGCTTCGGGTGCAGTGCCGCGAACGAGAGATCCTCGAGCTGCTGCTTGATCTCCTGGATTCCGAGGCGGTGCGCGAGCGGCGCATAGATGTCGAGCGTCTCCTGCGCGATCCGCTGCTGCTTCTCGAGCGGCATCCCGGCCAGGGTGCGCATGTTGTGCAGGCGGTCGGCGAGCTTGATGACCAGCACCCGCAGGTCGTTGGCCATGGCGATGAGCATCTTGCGCATCGTCGCCGCCTGCTGCTCCTCCCGGGAGTCGAAGCGGATGCGCTCGAGCTTGGTGACCCCGTCGACCATGCCGGCCACGTCGTCGCCGAAGCTGCTCTGTACGTCGGCGAGCGTGATGTCGGTGTCCTCGACAGCGTCGTGCAGCAACGCCGCCGCGATCGCCGGCGCGTCGAGCCCGATGTCGGCGACGATCCCGGCGACGGCGAGCGGGTGGTTGATGTAGCTCTCGAGGCTGGACCGCGTCTGCAGGCGGTGCGCCTGGGCAGCCATGTGGTACGCCCGGTTGATCGTGTCGAAACGGGTCTTGGGGTGATAGCGCCGGTAGCTCGTGAGAACCGGCGCGAGCTCGCGGGCGATCGAGGCCTCCTGGCGCCGCCAGGGCAGGACGCGATCGACCGTCGACGACATCAGTACGCGACCAGGCTCTCGACGCGCGACTCACCGAGCCGGTGGCGTCCGCTGAGCGCATCGAGCTCGATCAGGAAGCCGAACCCCACGATGTTGCCACCGAGGGTGTGGATCAGACGGGCCGTCGCCGCCGCCGTCCCGCCGGTCGCGAGCACGTCGTCGACGACGAGGACCCGCTCGTCGGGATGGATCGCGTCGCGGTGGATCTCGAGCTTGTCGGTGCCGTACTCGAGCTCGTACTCCTCGCGGGCGACCGCCCATGGGAGCTTGCCCGCCTTGCGGACGGGCACGAACCCGGCGCGCAGCCGGTACGCGACCGGTGCGGCCAGGATGAACCCCCGTGACTCCACGCCGATCACGCGATCGATCGCGACGTCGTGGAACTTGGTGACCAGGTCGTCGACCGCGCGGCCGAACGCGGCCGGATTGCCGAGCAGGGGCGTGATGTCGCGGTAGATCACCCCCGGCTGGGGGTAGTCACGGATGGCACGGATGTGATCCTTGACCCACGACGCCTCTGTGGCCATGGACGGAGGTTACCGACCGCACGCCCCCTCCACCCGCCGGAGCAAGGCGTGAACATCTTGAAGCGCAACGAGCTCACGCGTTCGGGGGAGGGCGGGTCAGCGTTTGCGCTTCTTGCGGGGGCGGGGTGGGTGCTTGAGGGCGCTCGTGGCCGACGACGGAGTCTCGGGGGCTGCCGGGACGGGGGGCTCGTCGGGGACGTCGCGGGCGTCGGCTGCGGGTTCTTCGGCCGTGGCGGGGCCGCTGGCGGTGTCCGACCGCTTCGAGCGCTTGCTCTCGGCCGTACGGGACTGCTTCGCGCCGGTCGCCGACTTGCGCTGGCGCCGGCTCCCGACGTCGCCGCCCATCACCATCTCCCGGAGAGGTGCTCCGACGGCCCGGTCGATGTTGCGCTCCTTCCAGTTCGGATCCGACTGCTTCAGGATCCCGAGCAACGGCGCCGCGACGAAGATCGACGAGTACGCCCCGGTGAGCATCCCGACGAGCAGGGCGAGCGCGAACTCCGCCAAGGTCTCCTGACCGAGCAGACCGGAGCCGATGAACAGCAGCGACACCACCGGCACGATCGACGAGAAGCTCGTCATGAGCGAGCGCATCAGCACCTGGTTCATCGACACGTTGATGATGTCGTCGTAAGGCGGCGACTGCGCGGCCCAGCGGGCCTCGTTCTCCTTCACCCGGTCGAACACGACGATCGTGTCGTAGAGGGAGTAGCCGAGGATCGTCAAGAACGCGATCACGGTCGGCGGGGTGACGACGAACTGGAAGATCGAGTAGATGCCGACGCTGACGACGACGTCGTGCAGCATCGCGACGATCGCGGCGACCGCCATCCGCCACTCGAACCTGATCGAGATGAAGATCGCCACGATCGCGAGGAAGATCAGCAGGGCCTCGACGGCCTTGGTCGTGATCTCGCTCCCCCACGACGACGACACCAGGTTGACGTTCACGTCGTCGACCGGCACGCCGGCCGCGTCGGCGAAGGCGCTGCGGAGCTGCTGGCCGACCTCTTCGGGCTGGTCGCCGACCTGCACCTTGACGAACTCGCCCGAATCGGACGAGCGGCGCTGGAGTCGCGCGCCTTCGGCCGAGAGGTCGTTGGCGGCGAGGACGGCTTCGGCCTGGTCGACGTCGAAGCCCTCCGACGCCGGGACGTCCCACGACACCCCGCCCTCGAAGTCGATGCCGAGGTTGAGCCCCTGCACCAGGAGCGACACGACGGTGGCGATCACGAGCACCGCCGACGCGATCGCGCCGATCCGGCGACGCCCGACGAAGTCGATCGCGGTCTGTCCCTCGAAGAGCCGGCCGATCGCCGTCGCCTCGACCCGCCGACCGGCGACGATCTCCGGCGGCGTCGGTGGAGTGGACACGCTCATGCCGCCGCCGCTTCCACCGCGACGCCGCTGCGTTGCGGCTGCTCACCGAACCAG
>CBFCWS010000289.1:0-4430 GCA_965601765.1 uncultured Ilumatobacter sp.
GGCCGTCGCGCCGCAGGATCGAGACTCTGGTGAGCATGCCGGCGGTGAGCGGGACGACGACGAAGATCACCACCGAGGCGACGAGGGTCCCCCACGGCACGGTCAGATCGGTGACACCGAGCAGGAGACCGGCGATCGGCGCGAAGGCGACCACGAGGATCACGTCGTTGATCGAGACCTGGGCGAGGGTGTAGGTCGGGTTGCCGTTCGTGAGGTTGCTCCAGACGAACACCATCGCGGTGCAGGGGGCGACGCCCAGCAGGATCATCCCGGCGATGTACTCCTCGGCGTCGGCCGCCGGGATCAGGTCGGCGTAGACGTACCGGAAGAACAGCACTGCCAAGGCGGCCATGGTGAACGGCTTGACCAGCCAGTTCACCGTCAGCGTCAGCACGAGACCCTTCGGCTTGCGACCGACGTCGCCGAGGCAGCTCGGCTCGACCTTCAGCATCATCGGGTAGATCATCAGCCAGATCAGGATCGCGACGACGAGGTTCACACCCGCGACCTCGAGGTCCGCGACCTGCTCGAACGCCGCCGGCGCGAGCAGCCCCGCCCCGACGCCGACGACGATCGCGGACGCCACCCAGATCGACAGGTACCGCTCGAAGACGCCCATCACCCGACCACCGCTGCGAGCTCGCCGAGCACGCCGTCCGCCAGGCGGTAGTCCACCCATCTGCCCCGTCGCTGTGAGGTCACGACACCAGCGTCGCGCAGGACGCCGAGGTGGTGCGACAACAGGCTCGGTGAGACGCCCGAGGCCGCCCCCAGCTCGCAAGCACATCGGGTCCCGTCCCGCAGCTCGGTCACCACCGTCCAGCGGACCGGATCGCCCAGGGCCCTCAACATTTCAACCACCGTTGAATCGTTCACACCCGCAGCGTCGCGCCCGGCGCGCGGTTGCGCACAGAGCCGAACGGCCGGTCTCCTGCCGGGCGACAGCGGTGACCTCCACGCCGGCGCCCGAACCCCTGACCGATCCGAGCCACGCCGCCGTGGCCCTTGACAACGTACATTGTACGTCATAGAACGTACGCTGTACGTTCGCCAGCCGAGGAGGCCCCCGTTGCACGAACCCGCTCCGACTCTCACCCACGCCGCTCCGGCTGCCGGGGTGATGACCGCCGCCGTCGCCCGCCGCTACGGCGGGCCCGACGTGATCGCCATCGACCAGGTCGCGGTCCCCGAACCCGACGATCGACAGGTGCTCGTCCGCGTCGAGGCGACGTCGCTCAACGCACTCGACTGGCACTTCGTCACCGGGACGCCCTACTTCATCCGCCTGCTGAACGGCCTGCGCCGCCCGAAGCGCACGATCCACGGCGCCGACGTCGCCGGCGTGGTCGTCGCCACCGGCTCGGACGTCACCCGCTTCCGCGTCGGCGACGCCGTGTTCGGCGAGACCGGCGGTGGCGGACTCGGCGCCCACCTCGTGGCCGAGGAGGACTCGCTCGTGCACAAGCCCGACGGCGTGTCGTTCGATGCCGCCGCGGCGACGCCGGTCGCCGGCCTCACCGCGATCCAGGGCCTGCGGACCCACGGTGCGGTCGGGTCGGGCGATGCGGTGCTGGTCAACGGCGCCGCCGGCGGCGTCGGGACGTTCGCCGTGCAGATCGCCGTGGCGCTCGGCGCCGAGGTGACCGCGGTGTGCAGCACGCGCAACGTCGAGATGGTCCGCCGCCTCGGGGCCGCCAGGGTCGTCGACTACACCACCGACGACGTCGTCGCCCTCGGCGATCGGTACGACGTCGTGCTCGACAACGTCGGCAACCGGACGCCTGCGGAGTGCGTCGAGCTGGTGAAGCCGGGCGGACGGTACGTGATGGTCAGCGGGCCGAAGTCGAACCCGTGGATCGATCCGATCCCGCACCTGGTGCGGATGCGGCTCGCGTTCCGTGGCCCGGATGCGATGTTCCACCAGTTCACCGCATCGCCGAACGTGGAGGACCTCACGGCGCTCGCGGGGTGGCTCGACTCGGGCGAGGTCGTCCCCGAGATCGATCGCGTGATCACGCTCGACGGCGTGCGCGACGCGATCGCCGAGATCGGCACCGGGCACGTGCGCGCCAAGATCGTCGTGCACCCGGTCAGGTCGGCGACCTGACGGAGCTCACTCGACCGACGGCCGGATCGTGAGCTCCTCGACGGCGGCGTTCGCCGGGGTGTCGACCGCCAGCCGGACCGCTGCGGCGACGGCCCCGGCGCCGACGAAGCGCGCCCCGTCGTAGTCGTCATCGGCGGTCCCGAGCCGCTGCTGGATCTCCCGCTGCATGTCGGTGTCGACGCGGCCGGGGAAGATCGAGCACACGCGCACCGAGCCGCGCTCCTGCTCGCGCAACGCATCGGTGAACGCCCGCACCGCGAACTTCGACGCGCAGTAGGCCGGGGCGGCGGGATGCGACACCAGGCCCGAACCGGAGTTGACGACGACGACCAGCCCGGACGTCTCGCGCAGCTGCGGGAGCAGCAGGCGGGTCAGGTCGGCGACCGCGATCGTGTTGATCTCGAAGTGGCGTCGCCACGCCGCCCGATCGGTCGACTCGATCGACCCGTACCGCGCCACGCCCGCCGAGTGCACGAGTACGTCGAGACGGTCGACCCTCCCGGCCGCGACGGTGGTCGCGATCTCGTCCGTGAGATCGACGGCGAACGGCGCGGCGCTCGGGAAGCGCTCGGCCACCGCTCGGGCGTCGGCCCCGCGGGTGCCGCCGATCAGGAGGTGGTGGTCGACTGCGAGTCGTTCGGCGATCGCCCGTCCGATCCCCCGCGTCGCCCCGGTGATGAGGGCGGTCGGCCGCTCGGTCATCGCGGCAGCGTAGGTGGTGGCACGATGGTGACATGTGCCGGAACATCACGACGTTGCGCGGGCTCGAACCTCCCCCGACCGATGCCGAGATCGAGGCGGCCGCCCGCCAGTTCGTCCGCAAGATCAGCGGGATCCGCGAGCCGTCCGACGCGACGCGCGATGCCTTCGAGCAGGCGATCGCGATTATCACCTCGGCGGCGAGCAACATGCTGACCGACCTGCCGCCGCGGCGCCGGCCGCCGCCGACGCTGCCCCCGAGCCGGCGCGGGCATCCGGTCGGTTGAGGCCGAAGGGCACTGGCGATCCGGCTGGCGGCGTCGGACGATCTTGACCACAGGAGGATGAAAATGTTCCAACATCTGGTGGTGCCGGTCGACGGGTCCGCCGTGTCGGCGTCGGTGCTCCCGATGGCGGTCCGCTTCGCCGAGGCCGTCGGCGGTCACGTCGATCTCGTGACCTCGATCGACGCATCGGGAAATCGGGCCGCTGCGGCCGCGAGGATCCGCACGGCGCTGGCCGAGGTCGAGGATCCGGCGGTCGAGATCCGTCCCCACGAGCTCGTCGCGGAGTCTCCCGGGATGGCGATCGCCGACTTCGTCGAGTCCGCCGACGGAGCGATGGTGATGATGAGCTCGCACGGCCACGGTCGATCTGCCGCCGTCCTGGGCTCGGCGACCGACGACGTGCTGCGGCGGTGCTTCGGTCCGGCGATCGTCGTCGGACCGAAGGCCGATCGGGCGACACCGCGTCTCGACGGCGAGTACGTGGTCGGGGTCGACGGCTCCCACCGTTCGGAGACGCTGCTGCCGTTCGTCGAGGCGTGGGCGATCGAGTTCGGTGGGGTGCCGTGGATCGTCGAGGCGGTCGTCAATCCGCGCGGTTCCGACCCCGAGGTCTGGGGTTCGACCTACCCCGAACGGCTCGCGCGCGAGCTCCGTGAGCGAACCGGCCATCGCATCGAGTCCGAGGTGGTGTTCGGCAGCCGCCCGGCCGACGCGATCGTGGAGTTCGCCGCCGACCGGTCGGCGTCGCTGATCTTCGCGACCACCCACGGGCGCACGGGACTGCGGCGACTCAGGTCGGGGTCGGTGGCGGCCGACATCGTCCGCACCGCCCACTGCCCGGTCGTGCTCTCGCGCCCACCCAACGTCGAGCCCTGACCGACACCGGTTTCGCAGGCCGTAGCCTGTCCCGGTGACGCTGACGACCCCGACCGCTCCGAGCGGCCGCGCGGAGCCGGGGTCGCGACGGTTCATCGCCACGCTGTCGATGTGCATGGCGGTGACGGCGCTGGCGATCGACAGCGTGCTGCCGGCGTTCGCCGACATCCGCGTGTCGCTCGGCCTCGCCGACGATGCGACCGCGGTCACCGGACTGATCACGGCCTTCTTCCTCGGCAACTCCGTGGGCCTCGTGCCGGCCGGGATGCTGGCCGACCGCTTCGGCCGGCGCACCGTGATGTGGGGAGGCCTCGCGATCTACGTCGCCGGCGCGGTCGCCTCGATCCTCGCGCCGACGCTGATCGTGATGATCGTCGCACGGTTCGTGTGGGGACTCGGCGCCGCGGGGCCCCGGGTCGCCGCGCTGGCGATGGTGCGCGACAGCTACGAGGGCGAGCAGA
>CBFCWS010000290.1:0-4417 GCA_965601765.1 uncultured Ilumatobacter sp.
CCGTCGCCGGCGCGGACGGTGACGGTGCCCGAGGTCGGTGACGGTGCGCTCGGGGCCGCTTGCTGTGTCGGCTTCGGTGATGCCTGTGGTGGCGTGGTCGCAGTGGTCGCAGTGGGTGCTGTGCCGGGGATCGTGAGGCGTTGGCCGGGGTGGATGATGCTGGTGAGGGTGAGTCCGTTGGCGGTGAGGAGGCGTTGGAGGCTGACGCCGGCTCGTTGTGCGACGGCGTAGAGGCCGTCGCCGGCGCGGACGGTGACGGTGCCCGAGGTCGGTGACGGTGCGCTCGGGGTCGCCTGCCGTGTCGGCTGTGGTGGCGCCGTCGCGGTGGAACCGGCGTCGGGGATCGTGAGGCGCTGGCCCGGGTGGATGACGGAGTCGAGCCGCAGGCCGTTGGCGTCGAGGATCGCTCCGAGGTCGGCACCCGTGGCTGCTGCGATGGCATAGAAGCCGTCGCCGGGCACGACCACGTAGGTGCCCGACGCGAGAACGGGGTCGGCGGGTCCGGCCCAGGCCGCCGTCGACAGGACGACTGCGGCCAACCCGCGACGGACTCGAACGGTGATCGTCATGGCAACTCCTCCCAACCGGATGCCTCGGCGTCAGGGCGGGACCATATCGATCACACGATGCGCGCGCAACCTGCCACCCTCGGCGCGCGGCCTGGTCCGGCGGCAGCCGGCGCACCGTGTCGGAGCCGTCGTGGACGTCGTTCCGATGCGGGCGTGGTCGCGCCGCGAGCCGTGCGCCCGGTCACGGATGGCGTCCGTTGCGGGTTCGTTCACCATTGTTTCGCCGGGCGGCCTGGATCGTTTCGCGGTCGATCCCGACGATGGAGGCTGACGGGCGAACCCGCCCCTCGTCCCCACCGAAAGGTCATCATCATGAACAAGCTCATCGCATCCGTATCGATCGCCGCAGCGACGGTGCTCGCACCGATGTCGGCCGTCGTCGCGGCCAACGGCAACGGCGCCGGCGGGGTCACGGGGCCGGCGTTCTACGTGGACGGCGACCTGTATCGCACGGTCGGCACGCCGACCGACCTCACCCGCACTCGGGCGCCGGCTCACTCCTTCGACACGATCTACGCGATCGACGGTCAGCCCAACGTCGCCACCGCTGCACCTGGTGACCGGGACTACAACGGCGGCCGGTGGATGGTGCTGCCCGTCATGATCGACGACTACGACGCCGCCTTGGAGGTCGCCGACGAGAACGACAGTGGCGATCTCGATTCGGACGCCGAACTGGCCCTGGCCGTCCAGGCCGGGCTCGCCAGCATCGGTGACACGGTCCGCAGCTTCGTGTGTCCCGTCATCGCCCTGCCGCACGGCTGAGCCGGATCCGAGAGCAAGCGCCCAGCACCGGGTACCGTCCACGCCTCGACCGGGCGGCCGGGGCGCGGCGGCCCGGTCGAGGGGATTCTGTGGCAGCGATCACGACGCCCGTGCGCGGGATCGCTGCCACAGAGTTCCGGCGTTCACGCTGTGGCAGCGATTTGGATGCCGGTGCGCGGGATCGCTGCCACAGAGTTCCGGCGGTGAGATCGGCGGCGGGCGGGGGAGTGGCGAGCGGCGGGGCGATCACGTGGGTGGATCGAGGTGCGCGTCCAGGTCGTCGAGGAACTGCTCGGCCATTGCCGAGTAGGGCCGGTCGTGATCGGCGAGCGAGAAGAGTGCGTCGAGCTCGAGCTCGATCACCTCGACCAGGATCGTGTGCAGCGGTCCGTCGTCGGCGTCGGCGAGCCCGTCACGGACCGCGGCGA
The DNA here is from genome assembly GCA_965601765.1 of uncultured Ilumatobacter sp. GTDB lineage: Bacteria > Actinomycetota > Acidimicrobiia > Acidimicrobiales > Ilumatobacteraceae > Ilumatobacter. The sequence continues at coordinate 1,763 of CBFCWS010000290.1, forward strand.
GGAGCTCGATCACCCGCAGGTGATGGTCGAACTGCCGGATGATGTGGCGGCGATCGGCGACCAACCCCGACCGGTTCAGCCCGAAGGTCTCGATCGACTCGACGGCCCGGTCGTGCCGGGGACCCTCGGCGTCGCGCGGCATGACGACCCCGAGCTCGTGATCGAAGCGGAAGAAGATCGACGGGTCGTCGACGGTCGGGTCGACGAGCAGCGGTGCCTCCTGCGCGAGGTCGTCGTCGCGAGACGTCGCCCGCGTGCCCGCCACCGGGAAGCGGTCCTTCTTCCCGAGCGTGCGGTTCTTCCCCTCCAACACATCGAACTGACCTCGCCGGCGGTTGCAGTCGATGCAGGACGGCAGCAGGTTCTCCCACGTCGCAGCGAGCCAGTAGTAGCCGAGGTGATCGTCCTCGCCGTCGACGGCCCCCTTCGGCCGGTAGTGCTCGACGTCCATCGGTTGCGTCGAGGAGTAGAAGGACTCGCAGTACGCACACTTCCCGTCGAACACCGCTCGGAGGATCTCCTTGACGGACGCGTCCTTGTACATCTTGAACGTCACGGTCGGCTTCTTGGGCGGCTTGCCCGGCGGTTGCCGCTGCCGGGCGGCCGCGACCTTCTCCAGGTAGGCGGCGTAGACCTCGGCTGCGGCGTCCTGCTCCTCGACGCCGTTCGTCAGCAGCTTCTCCGGTGTGACGGCCGGCCGCGTCGTCTTCCTCATCCGGGTGTCCTCCTCAGCTTCGTCCACTGCTCGGCGACCGCGCGGACGGTCTCGATCCGGCGCTGCTGTCGCGCCTCGGGATCGTCGATCTCCCCCTCCTCAGCGAGGAACGCGTCGATCGCCTCGTACATCAGCTGATCCCGGCGCGTGTAGCCGAGCACCGGTCGCAGTCGCTGGTTGAGCTCGGCGTCGAGCCGCCGGAGCTCGTCCCCGGCCGGTTCGTCGGGCCGCAGCGAGCGCCGCAACTCGTAGTAGCGCCTGAACTTGGCGTCGACCTCCGGATCGATCGCGCTGTCGAGACCGAAGAACTCCGACGTCAGCAGCTGGTCGACGCGATACCGCGCGGGCGCGCGCTCGATCTCGTGCATGACGACGCCGTGGCGCTCCCACTTCGAGACCTTCACGACCTCGCGCTCCAGCAGGCCCCGCAGGCACAGCGGTTCGTGGGTCGTCGCCACGAACTGCACGTTCGGGAACGCACGCCGGAGCCGATCGGTGATCTGCATGCGCCAGCGGGGATGCAGGTGGGCGCCGATCTCGTCGATCAGCACGATGCCGCGAGCCCGGGCGAGGTCGCTGTGACCGCCGCGGTCGGTGTCGAGCCCACCGACGCCCTGCATGATGTCGCAGGCCACCGCGATCACCGACCGGTAGCCGTCGCTCACCAGCTCGAGCGGATCATCGTCGACGTAGATCGTCGTCGCGTCGCCATCGGTGCGTCGCACGATCCGGCGCCGAGCCGGTTCCGGCGAGGTGGGCTGCGACGAGCGGGCGGTGACCATCGACGGTTCGCCCAGGAGATCGGACAGCGTGAGCGCGGCGACGTTGAACTCGTCGTCGCCGAGCTCGCGCAACCAGCGCATCGCGTCGATCACGGGGACGGCGGAATCGAGCAGGTTGCCGATGTCGATCGTCGTCAGCGACGTCGAGCGGGCGGGCACGGTGAGTCGGTCCTTGATCTCTGCGACGAGCACCGACGCGTCGTTGACCGCGTCGAGGCACGCGTTGCGGTCGTGTGCGGCGTCATCGGCCGCAGATGCGGCGGCGGCGAGATCGACGAGCAGCTCGCTGACGTCCGCGGTCCGGTTGCGGCTCTTCTGCAGGAGCCGGGTCGCTCCGTACGCCCGGACGTTGACGTGCATCGCCGGCGCGCCGCCCCGCAACCCGTGGAACCACGCCGTCGCGTCGGTGAAGCGCAGGTCGATCCGCTGGCCGCCGGTGAACTCGAGCAGGATCCGGCCCTGGACGCGTTCGTCGGGGTCGTCGGTCCGGCGCAGGATGCTCTCCCACCGCAGCCCCGCCGCGGCCATGAACTCCTGGAGGCGATCACCCGCCAGCGCCAGCGCGATCGCGTGCAGGATCGAGCTCTTGCCCGATCCGTTCTCGCCGAGGAGCACCTTCCACTGCGTGCAATCGGTCGGAGCGGTCTCGTCGACCGCACCGCGTTCGTCGACCTTCGGCGGCAGGTCCACGAGCTCGCTGTCGATCGACAGCTCGATCTGGCGGATCGCCCGGAAGTCCTTGATCAGCACCCGCTGGATGCGGTCGGTCGGTCCGATCGAGACCGACGGTGCCGCAGCCCGCTTCGCCGTTCGCGGCCTGGTCGCGGCCTGCCGGGCGCGGGTCGGTGGGGCGAGGGCGGGGCCGAACAACGCGGCGAAGCGCGGGTGCGTGCGGATGTCCGCGAAGGCGGCGACGAGTCGGTCGGCCAGCTCGTCGAGCACCGATGCCGGTGCGCCGCCGAGCCGGTCCGGGATGTCGGCCTGCTCGTCGAAGAGCCTCGCTCCGAGGGCCTCGGGCGCCCGCTCGGCGAGACGCCGGAGCGCATCCTGGTCGAGCCGCCCGATGCGGTCGTCGATCACGAACTGCAACAGGGCGCCGCGGTGTGGCCATCGTCCGTCGAGCACGTCGTCGACGATCGCGCCGCCCGGTTCCACCCA
>CBFCWS010000291.1:0-4393 GCA_965601765.1 uncultured Ilumatobacter sp.
CGAGCGTGATCAGCTCGAGCCCGGCTGCGACGTCGTCGCGACGTTCGACCCGTACCATGAGGGCCACTGTATGGCCAGCGCCCCGCGTCCCCCAGATCCCGCGGCACCCGACCCCGCGTCGGGAGCGGGGCCCGACGGGCCGGCCGACCCGGTCGTCAGGCGCCGCCGCCAGGTCGAGCGCTGGGTCCTGCTCGCCAACCGGATCGGCTATCTCGTGCTCGCCGTGTCGGTCGCCCTTTTCGTCATGGCGTTCGTCCTCGGGTTCACGGCGACGATGGCGACGCTGATCGTCGCCACGCTGGTCGTGGCGTGCCTGCTCCTCGCACCGACGATCGTCCTCGGCTACGCCGTCAAGGCCGCCGACCGTGCGGATGCCGAACAGGGCTGGTAGTCGATTACCCTTGGGTAACCATGTCCTCCGCCCGCCTTTCCGCCGACGCCCGTCGTGAGCAGATCATCGAGGTCGCGATCGACGTCTTCGGTCGCTCCGGCTACTTCGGCGCTTCGATGAACGACATCGCCGAGGCCGCCGGCGTCACCAAGCCGGTGCTCTACCAGCACTTCGACTCGAAGGGTGACCTCTACAGCGCCCTGCTCGACACGGTCGGCCACCGCATGCTCGACGCGATCGCCAAGGCCACCAGCGACGCCTCGAACGGCAAGGAGCAGACGATGCGCGGGTTCCAGGCCTACTTCCGCTGGGTCGCGCAGAGCCACGACGAGTTCATGCTGCTGTTCGGCAGCAGCGCCCGCCACAGCGGCGAGTTCATCGAGCAGCTCCGACAGATCACCGATCAGGCCGCGGAGGCGATCGCCCCGCTGATCGCCGTCGACGTCGATCGCGAGCGGCGCCGGACGCTCGCGCACGCCATCGTCGGCCTCGCCGAGGGCGCCAGCCGCCGGTTGGTCGGCATCGGGGCGCAGTTCGACCCCGACGAGGTGGCCGAAGAGGTCGGCACCCTCGCATGGGCGGGGCTGCGAGCCGTCGGACCCACCGACGAACCGACCTGACGGCACCGCCGTCCGGTCAGGAGCGACCGGCAACGACCGGAGGCAGCGGTCAGGCTCTCACGACGAGCCCGCGGTAGCCGTCGGCGAAGCCGGCCGAGCGCAGCTGCTCGACGACCTCGTCCGGCACGGCACCACCGTTCACCTTCCTGACCTCGACGCTCCGGTCGCGGCCGGAGGCGACGAGACCCGCCAGCGCGTCGGCCCAGGATCCGTCGCTCGCCGCGGCGGGGAACGTCACCAGGTGGTGACCGCGTCGATCGAACCACACGAGCGGCACCCCCTGGTGGAGCACGACGACGGCCGAGGCGGTCCGGGCGGGTCGGCCCGGCGTGTCGGGCCAGGCCAGGGCAGCCCCGTAGGGCTGGGCCGGATCGGTCGCCGCCAGCACGATCGGAGCCGGCACGTCACCGGGGTGCAGCTCGGCGTCGACCGGCTCGCGCACCGCCCGCAGCCGGTCGACTGCGCCCGGCAGCGCGAACTGCGCGGCGCCGAGCCCGTCGACGAAGTAGCCGCGGCGCGTCCGGCCCCGCTCCTCGAGGACCTTGAGCACGCCGTACACCGAGGCGTATCCGCCCCGGACCCCCTCGGCGAGCACGGCCTCGCGCGTGATCACACCGAAGCGCTCGAGCAGCTGCTGCGCGGTCGCATGAGCCGACTCGGTGCCGGTGGGCGCCGGATCGAGCAGGGGCGCCACGAGGCTCCAGCGACCGGCCGCGGCCGGCGGGCCGATCCGCGTGAGGCGACCGGGGCGGGGCCGCGCGCCGCGAGTGCGTCTCGTCGCCGTCTTCGTGCCGCCGGCGAGCATCGCCCGCAGCGGTGCCATCGAGTCGTTGGTGACCTCGCCCGCCCACACCAGATCCCACAGCGCGGTCAGGATCGCCGCGTCGTCGGCACCGGGGGCCGCGCCGCGCAGCTGACCCCAGAACGACGCGCCCTGCGCTTCGAGATGGAGCCGCAGCGCTTCGTGGATCGGCCCGTCGGGCCGGTCGGGTGGTTCCCACATCGAGCCGAGCACGGCGACCTGATCGGCGAAGCACAGCCGGACGCGCCCGTCGCGCGCCCCGATCCCGCCCGCGCCGATCCAGACGACCTCGCCCGAGGTGCACAGCTCGTCGAGCAGCGCTGCCCGGTACTCGCGCATCCGCAACGGCAGGAGGTCGCGCTCGAGCGTCGAGGCGACCAGCGGTGCACCGGCGAGCACGCCGATCGTCTCGACCAGGGCCTCGAGCCCGCGTCGCGTGCCACCGACGCCGTGCCAGGCCGGCAGGAACCGGCCGAGCGCGTCCTGCTCGACGGGTTCGACCTCGCGTCGCAGCGCGGCGAGCGACCGGCGACGCAGCCGGCGGAGCACGTCGACGTCGCACCACTCGCGCTCGGTGCCGTCGGGACGGAACTCGCCGCGGACGATGCGATCGTCGTCGGCGAGCGCCGCCAGCGCACCCTCGACGCGCTCGTGTGCGACGGCCAGCCGCCGAGACACGTCGCCGGCGAGGAACGGCCCGTGGGTGCGCGCATATCGGCCCGCGAGCTCCTCGAGCGGTCGGGGCACCGGATCGGTGAACGCCGCGGGCAGCCCGACCGGGATCGCGCACCCGAGCGCATCGCGGTACTTCGCAGCGTCCTCGGCGGCGATGTAGCGGACCTCGTCGCCGATGCCGATCTCGACCGCGCGCTTCTCGGCCACCAACGTCGCCAGCCAGTCCGCCCCGTCGCCGGCCTCGACACGCAGGTCGATCTCGGCCCGGGTGAGATCGCCGACCCGCCGCAGCACGTCGTGCAGCTCGTCGGCCGAGCGGGCACGGCGACCCTCGACGAGATGTTGGAGCTCCACCTCGACGTCGGCGAGCACGTCGGGATCGAGCAGCTCGCGCAGCTCTTCGGCCCCGAGGAGATCGCGCAGCAGGTCGCGGTCGAGCGCGAGCGCGGCGGCGCGCCGCTCGGCGAGCGGCGCGTCGCCTTCGTACATGTACTGCGCGATCCAGCTGAACAGCAGACTCGACGCCATCGGGCTGGCCGACGGCGTGTCGACGTGCACGAGGCGCACCTGGCGCGTCTGGACCTGGCGCAGCACCTCGCGCAACGCCGGCACGTCGAACACGTCCTGCAGGCACTCGCGCGACGTCTCGAGCAGGATCGGGAACGTCGGGTACTTCGAGGCGACCGCGAGCAGGTCGGCCGCCCGCTGGCGCTGCTGCCACAGTGGCGTGCGCTTGTCGGGGCGTCGCCGCGGGAGGAGCAGCGCCCGCCCGGCACACTCGCGGAACCGCGCCGAGAACAGCGACGTCTGCGGCAGCGCCGCCACGACGATGTCGTCGATCTCGTCGGGGTCGATCACGAACACCTCGGTGTCGAGATCGTCGGCCGATTCCGGGAGCCGGATCACGATGCCGTCGTCGCCCCACATCGTCTCGGTCGGGAGGTCGAACCGATCGAGGAGACGCTGCTCGATCGCCATCGCCCACGGGGCGTGCACCGGCGTGCCGAACGGGCTGAGGATGCAGACCCGCCAGTCGCCGATCTCGTCGCGGAACCGCTCGACGACGATCGTGCGGTCGTCGGGGACGACACCGGTGGCCTCGGCCTGCTCGCCCAGGTACTGCGCGACGTTGCCGGCGGCGAAGGCATCGAGGGCGTACTCGTCGCGCAGGCGCGCGAGCGCGTCGGGTTCGTCGAGATCGTGCATCTCGCGGACGAAGGCACCGAGCGCCCGGCCGAGCTCGAGCGGGCGGCCGGGCCGATCGCCGTGCCAGAACGGCATCTTGCCCGGCTGGCCGGGCGCCGGGGTGACGGTCACCCGCTCGAAGGTGATGTCCTCGATGCGCCACGTCGAGGCGCCGAGGAGGAACGTCTCGCCCGGGCGCGACTCGTAGACCATCTCCTCGTCGAGCTCGCCGACCCGCGTCCCGTCGGGGAGGAACACGCCGAACAGGCCACGGTCGGGGATCGTCCCGCCGCTGGTGACCGCCAGCCGCTTCGAGCCGTCGCGGGCGCGCACCGTGTCGTTCACACGGTCCCACACGACGCGTGGCCGGAGCTCGGAGAACTCCTCGCTCGGATAGCGGCCGGCGAGCAGATCGAGCACGTTGGCGAAGAGCTCGTCGGTGATCTCGTGGAAGTTCGCACACCGCCGGACGAGCGCGACCAACTCCGAGACCGAGGTCTCGCCCACGCCGGCGGTGTGGGCGACGACCTGCTGCGCGAGCACGTCGAGTGGGTTGCGGAGGTAGTACGAGTGCTCGATCTCGCCGTCGATCATCCGGCGTGTGACCACGGCGGCCTCGATCAGGTCGCCGCGGTGCTTCGGGAAGATGGTCCCCTTGCTCGGCTCGCCCACCTGGTGCCCCGCCCGACCGATGCGCTGCAGCCCGCGACTGACCGCGCC
>CBFCWS010000292.1:0-4381 GCA_965601765.1 uncultured Ilumatobacter sp.
CCAACGTGGTCCCTCCGGGACTGCCTGCAGGTGGGTCGTAACGATCCGACGAGCCTACGACCGCGCGACCTGGCAGCGGCGGACCGCCCGCCCCGTGCCGATGGCCCCGGCGGCGGTCGCCGTGGCTGCCGCCGCGTCGGTCGGGTGGCGTGCCGTCGTCCTGGTCGCGGTCGTCGCCGGGCTCCTGGCCGCCGTGTCGCTGGCCGACCCCCTGCGACCTCGTCCCGTCTGGCATCTCGCCCTGCTCGTCGTCGTGGCGTCGCTCGGGGCCGTCCGCGCCGACGACGCCAGGGCCGCCGCGACCCCGCAGCGCCTCGGTGAGGTCGCGACCTGGGTCATGGTGGTCGACGACCCGCAGTCGTATCGCTCCGCGACGCGTGCGATCGTCGAGGTGGGCGAGCAGCGCTACGAGATCTGGGCTCGCGGGCGGGCGTTCCGGGGGCGCGTCGGCGAGTGGCGCGGCGGCGAATGGCACCATGTCGTCGGCGAGCTGGTGGCGCTCGATGCCGAGCGCGCGGGCCGCGTCGCGTGGCAGCACGTCGTCGGCGAGCTGCGTGTCGAGTACGTCGGCGACCGGATGGCCGGGTCACCCCTGGCCCGCGCCTCCAACCGCGTACGCGCGGCGATCGAGCGGGGTGCGAGCACGATGGGGGAGGCCGACGGATCGCTGTTCCGCGGCCTCGTGATCGGTGACGACCGTGACCAGCCACGGGAGATGATCGATCGGTTCCGTGCGAGCGGCCTCTCGCACCTCACTGCCGTGTCGGGGCAAAACGTTGCGTTCGTGCTCGCTGCGTCCGGGCCGCTGTTGCGGCGCCTGCGCCCGTGGGTGCGGTGGGCGGTCACGTTGGCGTTGATCGGCTGGTTCGTGTCGTTGACGCGGTTCGAGCCGTCGATCGTGCGGGCGGGCACGATGGCGATGCTGGCGGCGACGGCGTTCGTGACCGGTCGTCGGGCCGATCCGGTGCGGTTGTTGTCGTCGGCGGTGGTCGTCCTGGTGCTCGTCGACCCGCTGATCGTGGGGTCGGTCGGGTTCTGGCTGTCGGTCGGGGCGACGTTCGGGGTCGCTGCGATCGGCCCGCGCCTCGCGGCGTGTTGGGGTGGGCTGGGATGGATGGCGATGCCGCTCTGGATCACGCTCGGTGCGCAGATCGGGGTGGTCGTGCCGGCGGTGGTGGTGTTCGGACGGCTGCCGTTGGTGAGCATCCCGGCCAATCTGCTCGCGGTGCCGGTGGGCGGGGCGGTCATGCTGTACGGCCTGCCGACCGGCATCGTCGCCGGCATGATGCCGGCGATCGCTCCCGTGGTGCTGTTGCCGTGCAAGATCGGCGTGCGCTGGGTCGACACGGTCGCTGCGCTCGGCGCAGCCGTCGAGCCCGGCGGGCGGGCGACGTGGGTCGGTTGGGGCGTCGTCGCAGTTGTCGTTGTCGCGGTGACGGCGCGGGCTGCTATGCATCGGGATCGGCATGGGAGTTCGACTGCTCACCGGTGACGACGAAGCGCTGCTGCGCACTCGTGCCCAGGAGCTCGTCGTGCAGCTGGTCGGCGATGGTGAACGCAGCCTGATGGTCGACGAGTTCGACGACGACGAGTACGAGATGCGCTCGGTGGTCGACGCGGCCCAGACGATGCCGTTCCTCGCCGAACGGCGCGTGGTCGTCGCCCGCAACGTCGGGCGGTTCACCGCCGACGACGTGCGCCCGCTCGTCGCCTACCTGGACGACGAGCTGCCGACCACCGAGCTGGTGCTCGTCGCCGGTGGGGGAAGGGTGCCGAAGTCGCTCGACGACGCGGTCAAGCGGGTCGGCGAGGTGGTCTCGACCGCCCCGCCGCGCGGCAGGCAGCGGACGCAGTGGGTCAGGTCCACCGCGGCCGACCACGGCGTGCGCATCGACGGCCCGGCGGCGGCATCGATCGCCGAGCGGCTCGGCGACGACGTCGGGCGGCTCGACGGCATCATCGGCGTGTTGCGCTCGACGTTCGGCGAGGGCGCTCACATCGGTGCCACCGACGTGGAGCCGTTCCTCGGTGAGGCCGGCGGCGTGCCGCCCTGGGACTTCACCGATGCGATCGACGCCGGCCGAACCGCCGACGCGCTCACGCTGCTCGGGCGCATGATCCACGGAGGTGACCGGCACCCGCTCCAGATCATGGCGATCCTGCACCAGCACTACGTCCGTCTGGCGCGTCTCGACGGCGTCGACGCCCGATCGGAACAGGATGCTGCCGCGGCGATCGGTATCAAGCCGGGCTTCCCGGCGCGCAAGGCGCTCGACAACTACCGCCGGCTGGGTGGCGGGGGCGTCCGGCGGGCGATCGCACTGCTGGCCGCCGCCGATGCCGATCTGCGCGGGGCGACCGACCTCGAGCCGGAGATGGTGATGGAGATCCTGGTGGCCCGCCTCAGCCGCCTGCGCGTCCGTTGAGGAGCCCGATCGGGGGCCGGCACGCGAACGAGCCCGGGCAGCGGCCCGGGCTCGGAGAGATGCGGCCGAACCGGGTCAGCCGGCGGCGGCGCGCTTGACGAGGCGGCTCTTCGTGCGAGCGGCCGCGTTCGGGTGGATGACACCCTTCTGTGCCGCGGAGTCGATCCGCTTCACCGCGAGGCGCAGGTCCTCGGGGTCGCCCGAGTGCTCGGCCGTCTTGATGCGGCGCTTCATCTCGCTCCGAACCGCCTTGTTGCGGTCGTGGGCCTTGGCGTTGGTGAGATTGCGCTTCTTCTGGCTCTTGATGTTGGCCACGGGACGTTGCCTCTGGTTTCTGTCGTCGCTGCGATCGTGTCGATGTCGGGGCTGGAACGCGATCCAACCTGCGGCCATGCGAGGCTATCGGCGCTCTCAGATCATCCCCAACGCATCCACCGTGCCACCGACCGCAAGGCGACGGGGATGGCTCCGACGGTGAGCACCTTGTCCACTGTCTCGACCGCAGCGAGCGGACCGTGACCGGCCGGTACCGCCATGACGTGCCCGTTGTGGTCCGGATCGGCTGGTGAGCGCGCCCTGCGCGGCGAATCACTCGTTGGGCCGCGCCGGTAGCGTTGGGAAGCCCATGGAGCTGTCCCGGATCCGCAACTTCTCGATCATCGCGCACATCGACCACGGCAAGTCCACGCTGTCGGATCGCATCCTCGAGATCACCGGTGCGGTCCAGGCGCGCGACATGAAGCAGCAGTACCTCGACTCGATGGACCTGGAGCGCGAGCGCGGCATCACGATCAAGGCCCAGAACGTCCGTGTCGAGTGGCACGACCACGTCTTCCACCTGATCGACACCCCCGGACACGTCGACTTCGGGTACGAGGTGTCCCGCTCGCTCGCGGCGTGCGAAGGGGTCGTCCTCGTCGTCGACGCGGCCCAGGGCATCGAGGCCCAGACGCTCGCCAACTGCTACCTCGCTCTCGAGCACGATCTCGAGATCGTCGCCTGCCTCAACAAGATCGACCTGCCCGCCGCCGACCCCGATCGGTACGCGATGGAGCTCGAGCACGTGCTCGGCATCGCGGCGGAGGACATCTTGAAGATCTCCGCCAAGACCGGCGAGGGGGTGCCCGAGCTGCTCGACGCCATCGTCGAACGGATCCCGGCCCCGACCGGCGATCCCGACGGGCCGCTCCAGGCGCTGATCTTCGACTCCCAGTTCGACCAGTACCGCGGTGTCGTGTCGTCGGTGCGTGTGGTCAACGGCCACATGACGGCCGGTTCGAAGCTCCACTTCCTGCAAGCCGGGGCCGACCACGAGGCGCTCGAGATCGGTGCCCGCCGTCCGGCCACCACGCCGATGGACCGGCTCGGCCCGGGCGAGGTCGGCTACCTGATCGCCGGCATCAAGGAGGTCGGCGACGCCCGGTCGGGCGAGACCGTCACGACCGCGCGCCACGGCTCCACCGTGCCGCTGCCCGGCTACCAGGACCCCAAGCCGATGGTCTTCTCGGGTCTGTTCCCGATCGACGGCGACGACTTCGAGGACCTTCGGGAATCCCTCGCCAAGCTCAAGCTCAACGACGCCTCGATCTCCTACACCCCCGAATCGTCGGGCGCGCTCGGGTTCGGGTTCCGGTGCGGGTTCCTCGGCCTGTTGCACATGGAGATCGTCAAGGAGCGCCTCGAGCGCGAGTTCGACCTCGCACTGATCGCGACGGCACCGTCGGTCGAGTACCGCGTCACGCACACCGACGGCGGGACGACGGTGGTGTCGAACCCGGCGGAGCTGCCGGTGGTCCAGAAGATCGACGCGATCGAGGAGCCGATCTTCAGGGTTACGATCATCACGCCCAAGGAGTACACCGGCGCACTGATGGACCTCTGCCAGTCGCGGCGAGGCGAGATGAAGCGAATGGAGTACCTGTCGCCCGAGCGGGTCGAGCTCGACTACGAGATCC
>CBFCWS010000293.1:0-4379 GCA_965601765.1 uncultured Ilumatobacter sp.
GCCGGCGGGGTGGGGGACGTCCCGGCGGAGTTGGCCGACCTGGTCACGGCGCTGAACGCCCAGGCCGGTCCCGGTGCGTACGACTACATCTCCACCGGGTTCATCGGGACCGACGCGATCAAGGTCGCGCTGATCTACCAGCCGGCGTCGGTGAGCCCGCTCGGCGAGTTCGCGATCCTCGACAGCTCGGTCGATCCGGCGTTCGTCGACACCAGGAACCGGCCGGTGCTGATCCAGACCTTCGTCGAGAGCGCGACCGACGAGCGCTTCACCGTGGCGGTCAACCATCTCAAGTCGAAGGGCTCGCCCTGCGACGACCTGGGCGATCCCGACCTGGGCGACGGCCAGGCCAACTGCAACCTGACCCGGACCGCCGCCGCGCAGGCGCTCGCCGACCACCTCGAGACCGACCCGACCGACAGCAACGATCCCGACTTCCTGATCATCGGTGACCTCAACGCCTACGCGATGGAGGACCCGATCGTCGCCCTGGAGAACGAGGGCTACACCGACCTGATCGACCTGTTCGGCGGGTCGACCGCCTACAGCTTCGTCTTCGACGGCCAGCTCGGCTACCTCGACCACGCCCTCGCCAACGGGGCGATGGCCCCGCAGGTGACGGGGGTCACCGAGTGGCACGTCAACGCCGACGAGGTCAACGTCTTCGACTACAACGACGACATCCTCGACGTGCCCGGCGAGCGGTCGTTCGAACGCGAGACGACCGTCGGCCCGCTGTACGCCCCCGACGAGCTGCGGTCGTCCGACCACGATCCGCTGCTCGTCGGACTCGGGCTCGACTCGATCCCCGACGACCCGACGTGCGGTGGCCGCGCGGCGACGATCGTGGGCACACCTGGCGACGACGTGATCGTCGGCACCAGCGGGCCCGACGTCATCGCGACCTTCGGCGGCGACGACACGATCCTGGCCGGCAACGGCGACGACATCGTCTGTGCGGGCTTCGGCGACGACGAGGTCGACGGCGGCAACGGCGTCGACGCGGTGTTCGGTGAGGCCGGCGACGACGAGGTCGACGGCGGCAACGGCGACGACGCGCTCGACGGTGGCGCCGGCGACGACGCGCTGTCGGGCGGGAACGGCGCCGACCTCCTCGACGGCGGCGACGGCATCGACGCCGGCGACGGCGGGAGGGGCCGGGACACGTGCGTCGACCTGGAGTCGGCGGTGAGCTGCGAACTGTGATCGCCGCCTGCGCAGGCCCGGCGTCGACGCGACGTCGCGGCCTGCCGGGCGCCGACGGCGAGCGAGTGCGCTCGCCGGGACTACGTTGACGACATGCCACGGTCTGTGATCTGCGTCTCCCACGAGTCGGGTGCCGGCGGTCAGGAGCTGGCCATCGGCGTGGCCGAGCGCCTCGGCTACCGGATCGTCGACGAGGAGGTCGTCGCCCACGCCGCCAACCGCGAGCAGGTCACGGTCGAGCAGCTGGCCGACGTCGAGCGGCGCAAGTCGTTCTTCACCCGGGCGATGACCGACTTCGGCACGTCGGGTGCGGCGTGGTTCGGGGCGGGCAGCGTGCCGCCGGAGCTGCTCAACATCCCGACTCCCCGCCAACTGCGCGCCGCGATCAGGACGGCGATCGAGCACATCGCCGGTGGTGGTGAGGTCGTCATCGTGTCCCATGCCGCGTCGCACGCGCTGGTCGGCGACGACGTGCTGCGCGTCCTCGTGGTGGCGCCCGCGGCGGTACGGGCGTCCCGCCTCGCCGAGGGCGGACTGAGCGGGAAGTCGCTCGACAAGGCCGTCGCCGACGAGGACGCCGGCCGGCGGGCGTACCTGAAGGACTTCTACGGCATCGACCACGAGACGGCCCACGACTACGACCTCGTCGTCAACACGGAGTCGATCGCCCCGGCCGCGTTCGCCGACGTCGTGGTCGCCGCTGCCAGCGTCTGACCCGCCGGTCGGTGGGACCGGCGCCCTGGCGCGGGGTGTGCGACGTCTCCGACCAGCTCGTGCCCCAGTCGCACGCGTCGCGGCCGACCCCGAGTTGCTCGATGACCGACGGGTCACCGCGTCGTGTCCGTGCGACGGTGGTCCCGTCCCGGCCGTCGACGCCCCCACGCCCGGCGCGGATCAGCGCGTCGCGCCGAGGTCCCGGACCCAGGGCCGGTCGGGGTCGAAGAGGTGGAGGTCGAACCGGGCGGACAGCGCTTCGAACACGCGCACGCCGCGCACGCTGTTGCCGTACTCGTCGAGCCGCGGTGCGAACGTCGCGATGCCGCCGATGTCGGGCAGCATGCCGAGGATCCCGCCGCCGACACCGCTCTTGGCGGGGATCCCGACGGTGAACGCCCACTCGCCGGCGTAGTCGTACATGCCGCAGGTGAGGGCGATGGTGAGCATGTCGCGGGCGACGGCGGGGCTGACTACCTGTTCGCCGGAGCGCGGGTGGACGCCGTGGTTGGCGAGCGTGGCGCCGATGGTCGCGAGGTCGGCGGCGGTGACCAGGACCGAGCACTGCGCGAAGTACAGGTCGAGCGTCTCCTCGACGCGGTCGTCGACGATGCCCTGGCTCAGCATCAGGTAGGCGATCGCGCGGTTGCGGTTGCCGGTCGCCCGCTCCGACTCCCACACGGCGTGGTCGATCTCGGGCAGGCGGCCGAGGTATCGCCGGTACAGCTCGCGCAGTGCGGCCACGCGTTCGTCGAGGTCGTCCCCCACGACGAGATCGGTGATCGCGATCGCGCCGGCGTTCACCATCGGGTTCGGCGCGCGACCGCCGTCGAGCGTGATCGCGTTGAACCGGTCGCCCGTCGGTGCGACGCCGACGCGTGCGAGCACGCGGTCACGGCCGTGGGTCTGGAGCGCGAGTCCGTAGACGAGCAGCTTGGAGATCGACTGGATCGTGAACGGGTGATCGACGTCGCCGACGCCGATCGGCTGCCCGTCGACCGTCTCCGCCGCGATCGCGAACCGGTCCGGGTCGACGTCGGCGAGCTCGGGGATGTAGTCGGCGGTGGCACCGTCTCGCAGATCGGCGAGGTCGGCGTGCAGCCCGTCGATCACCTCCCGGAACCACTCGCGCCGCTCGGCCACCGTTCCGGCTGCGGGTTCGTCCATCGTCTGCATGGTACGGCGACGATCGACCCGCCGGAAGCGCGGCGTTACGCTCGCGACGAGCCCCTCGAACCCCGGAGGAAACGATGACCTACTGCCTGGCGATGCGGCTCGACGACGGCCTGCTGTTCCTCTCCGACAGCCGCACCAACGCGGGCGTCGACAACATCAGCACCTACCGGAAGCTGCACGTCTTCAGCCCGACCGCCGATCGACTGTTCGTGGTGCAGTCGGCCGGCAACCTGGCCACGACCCACGAGGTGCTCGACCTGATCGGACGCGACCTGATGCGGGCGGACGTGTCGCTCGCGACGGTCGACCACCTCTTCGAGGCGGCGCTGTACCTCGGACGCCTCGGCGCCGACGTCGCGGCCCGGCATTCGGGGACGCTCGGGCGGAACGCGACGGCGACGTTCATCCTCGGCGGGCAGGTCGGCGACGAGGCGCCCGACATCCTCCTCGTCTACCCGGAGGGCAACTACATCCGCGCATCCGACGATCGCCCGTTCCTCCAGATCGGCGAGACGAAGTACGGCAAGGCGTGGCTCGATCTCGCCGTGCGGTCGCAGGCGGACATGCGGATCGCCGCCAAGGTCGCACTGTCGTCGATGGAGGCCACCGCGACCGCCAACCTGTCGGTCGGCCCGCCGTACGATCTCGGGATCTACCGCAACGGCGCGCACGAGCTCCAACACGTGCGCATCGCCGGCGACTCTCCCTTCCTCGCCCGCCTGTCCGACACCTGGCGTGACCGCCTGCTCGCCGCCGTGGACGCCCTCCCGGCGGTGGAGCCGGGTGACATCAGCATCCTCGATCCCGACACCGCGCCGACCTGATCGGCGACGCTCGGACTGCACGCCGGCCGGCGGTCCGCGCCCGAGCAATGTGGATCACCTCGTCTGGTGATCCCGCCCCGGTGGACCCGGGCGCGGTGTGACCGTCACGGTCCGGCGAGGAGGTAGCGCGACCCGACGACGCTCGGGGCGTAGCGGCCCGGCGCGAACGCGTCGGCGAGCGCCGCCTTCGCGCGCCAGCCGGTGCAGTGTCCGGGTGCCACGACCGCCGGGTCGATCCGGTCGCGCAGGTCGCGCACGGTGTCGTCGATGCGGGCCTCCATCGCCCTGCCGGCGAGGTGGTAGCCGCCGAGGACGACGTCGATCGGCGTGTCGGGGAACGCGGTCTGGGCGCCGAGGCAGGCGTTGACGACGCCGGCGTGCGAGCAGGCCGACAGCACCGTGACGCCGCGCCCGGTGACGTGGGCGGCGAGGAAGCGTTCGTCCATGATCAGCGGATCA
>CBFCWS010000294.1:0-4368 GCA_965601765.1 uncultured Ilumatobacter sp.
GGCGAGCATGGCCCAGCCGTATCCGGGCATCGGTGTCTTGTCGGTGGCGTGCACGGGAAAGACGCTGAGTCCTGCTCGGCCGTACTCGCAGGCTTGTTCGAGCATGCTCATGACCGGTACACGAACAGTCGGTCGTTGCCGTTGAGCAGTTGTGCGAGTTCGCTCTCGGGGATGTCGAGTGTGTACTCGCCGTCGTCGCGTTCGAGTGCTGCTGGGACGCCTCCGGGCTGTCTGACCTCGACGCGTCGCTGTTCGACGATGTCGTGCGCTGCGTTGATCAGCAGTGCGGTGACCGTGTTAGGATCTCCCACGAGTCCTCCTTCTCGGACTTGGCTGGGCCGAAGCCCGCTCCGGTTCAGCCGGGGCGGGCTTCTGCTTGTTCGGTTCGGCAGCGTCCGATGTGTCGCAGCAGCCGTTTGGCTGCTGCTCGGTCGCCGCCGGTTTCTGACCACAGGCATTCGGGGCATCGCACGGTTCGGCCGGCGTCGGCGTCTGCGAGGATCTCGAGCGACATCCGCAGGTCGTGTTCGATGTCGTAACCCATGGGTTGTCGATGGTAACACTGCGCGTCGTCTGCGTGGAGTGGAGTGTGACCGACGTCACATCGACGGATGCAGGGGCGATGTGTAGGGTCGTGAGTCATGAACCTCGTCCGGGCCCGTGGCAAGCGCTTCGTCGTGAAGCGGATCGAGTCGAACGGCGACGTGACGTGCTGGGGCCCGGTGATCGTTCACGACGGCCGACCGGCGTCGTTGCCTCGGGCGAAGATGCGTTCGTTCAAGCCGGACGAAGTGAAGGAGCTGTCGTGAGTTGGCGAGTCTGTGGAAACGGGTGTCGCATTGGCAAGAAGTTCGGCTTCAAGCCCGATCATCGCTGGGTGGGCTGCGTCAATCCGGCCTATCACTGCATGATCGAGTCGATCGCCGACGACCTCGTTCATGAAGAGATTCACGCCGAGATCGTTGAGCAGTTCAGCAGGGAGCGGTCCGATGACTGATCGCCGCGTCGACCAGCCCGACCACCCACTCTGCGCCGATCGTTGCTGGAAGGCGGCTGAATTCGAGGAACGTCAGCGCATCGGCGCTTTTCCGATGGACGTGGGCGTCCGTGTCCGCACGTGCCGTCCCGATTCGTGCTACCTCACCTTCCGGCTGTGGGCCGAGGCCCAGTGGCAGCGCGACGCTGCCGAACTTCCCTTCATCGAGGACTATCCGAGCGGAGACGTGAAGCCATGACGACTGTCTACGTCGGCATCGATCCGGGCCAGACCGGGGCGATGGCTGCGATCCATCCGGCGCTCGACGGGACGCTGCTGGGAGCGGTGTCGTTGCCGTACCTGGCCGGTGATCCCGACGTGGTCGACTTCCTGGCGGCGCTGGAGGCGTTCGCTCCGACGGCTGAGCTGTACGTCGGGATCGAGGAGCCGCTCGTGCTGGCTCAGAAGGGCCGCAGAGGGCTCGCTACGCAGTTCCAGGGCTACGGGATGCTTCTCGGCGCTCTGGGGGCGTTCCAGGTGCGCTACGAGACGATCAGGCCGGTCGACTGGAAGCGCGCGTTGAACATCAAGATGTCGAAGGGGTTGACGGACGCGCAACGCAAGGAGCTGTCGCGTAGGCGGGCCTCGGAGTTGTTCCCCGCAGAGCGAGAGCGGTGGGGGCTACAGAAGCAGCACGGGTTGGCCGAGGCTGCGCTGATTGCCGAAGCAGTTCGGCGAAGGAGCATGACATGAGCAAGTTGGTGCGGGTGGAGACGGTCGGCAAGGACGCCGATGGCAAACTGGAGCGCGGCGATGCGTGGGTGAACCCGGATCACGTCATCATCGTGACGAAGGACATGAGCCCGGAGTTCGAGGAGAACACGACGTCGGTGGTGGTGTTGACGCCGACGAAGTCGAGCGGCGACGTGGCGCACTTCATTCGCGCGTCGGGCCCGCCGGCCATCGTGGCGCGCATCTTGGAGGGCGTGGAGTGAGCAGCAACCGCAAGCGTGATCGTGGCACGGTGATCCATCGTCGTTCGGTGAACGTCCCCGAGACGCCGTACGGCAAGTTCCAGACGCTGTGCGGGAACTGGATCCCGACAGCGAGGGTGTCCGAGCGCGCCGACGAGGTGACGTGCAAGACCTGCGTCGAGGTCGCCGACTCGCCGAGGACGCGCCGCCAGGGTCGGTTGTGACGTGGCGGCTCGCATGGGGTCGCTGTGACACCCCCTCGCAAGAATCAGATCAACAGCCAAGACCAGAAGGAGACATCATGAATCGAGACGAGAACGCTGCGCTCGGCATCGGCGAGGAAGACATCGCCGAGAGCGCTCTGCCGCCGGACTACCAGCGGGGAGCGGGCGGCGCGCCGAAGGTGCGGGATCCCGAGAATCCTGACAAGTTCGTGACGCTCGCCCGGACGTCGTCGCTCGGCGATGCGCTGGACTCCAAGGACGGGTTGATCAACTGGAAGATCGACCGGGCGGTGCTCGGCGTCGCCAAGAATCCCGACATCGCTGCTGCGGTCGTCGCTGCCGAGGATGAGCGGAGCGCCATGGCGAGCGTGCGTGAGCGTGCGATCGATGCCGGGGCGGGCAAGCGGGCGGCGGATCTCGGCACGGCGCTGCACCGGATGACCGAACGCTGGGAGCAGGAACCCGAGTGGGATCCCGGCGAGCCGTACCGCACGCCGCTCGAGGCGTACACGGCCGAGCGCGACCGGCTGGGTCTGGTGCCGGTGATGTTCGAGGCGAAGATGGTCAACCACGACCTCGGGTGCGCCGGGACGTTCGACCGGAAGTACCAGACGACGATCCCGCTGAGGACACCCGATGGCGGCGTGATGCCGCCAGATGAACTCGTCATCAGCGACTTCAAGACCGGCGAGGTCCGCACCGACGACGGCGACCTGAAGGACTACGGGATCGCCGGGTATTGCGTGCAGTCGGCCGGGTACGCCGGAGGCCAGCTCTACGACGTGGTGTCGGACGAGTACTTGCCGACGCCGCCGATCAATCAGGACTGGGGCATGCTCGTGATCCTGAGCCTGGAGCGCGGGACGTGTGAGTTCCTGTGGGTCGATCTCGAGGTCGGCCGCACCGGGGCTGCGTTGGCGAACGAGGTGCGTGAGTGGCGTCGTGCGTGGCGTCGCAAGGACGGGTTCAAGGCTGCTGTGGTGGCCGTGGAGCCGGTCGCTGAGGTCGATGGCGACGAGCGCGAGCAGGAGCGTGTCGAGCCGATCGACCTGTCCGAGTTGAACAAGCCGGCGCTGGTGAAGTTGTGTCAGGAGCGTGGCATCGAGGTGCCCCAGAAGGCGCAGAAGGCCGACCTGTTGTCGGCGCTGATCGCTGCGTTGCCGAGCTACATCTGTCCGTCGTGCAACGGCCGCAAGTGGGTGTGGGGTGAGGAGCCTGATTCGTCCGGTGTTCCGAAGCCTGCGAAGCGTGAGTGTGGCTTCTGCAACGGTACGGGCCTGCACTACGAGCCTGAGCCTCAACCTGAGGTTGAGACTTCGGTGTCGTTCGATGCTCTGGGCACGGTCGGTGGCTGGCGCGAGCAGGCGAAGCAGAATCGTCAGTCCGAGGTTCCGACCGATCTCACCGAGGCTCTCCGCAAGTTCGCCGTGCAGCGGGTCAAGTCGCTGCGCGAGAACGAGGAGGTCGCCCGGTGGGCCGTGACGCGCTGGCCGAAGGGTCTGCCGTCTCCGAAGCAGGCGACGACCGTCGGTGAGCTGCTGCAAGCGAACAAGCATCTCGACGAGGTCGAGAAGCAGTTCGGTCTGCCGTTCCCCGAGGGCGACCCTCGGCCGACGATGATGTCGTCAGGCGAGGGGGACGTCGATGTCGAGGAGTCGTCCGACTCCTGAGTGCCAAGCGGTCGGCGTCGAGCCGGCGACGACCCGTGGGTTCTCGATGTACGCCGTGTGCGTGGCCCCGGTGAAGAACGTCGATGCGACGTCGACCAGCTTGGGACGGATGATGTCGACCGGTGCGGTGGTGTCGGCTGCGGAGACGAACGGTCGGCCGGTGCCGTCGTGGCCGTCGAAGCGGCAGTTGGTGAACGTGTTGCCGTAGATCGGCCCGCCGACGACTTCGGCTTCGAACTTGACGAGGTCGATGCCGGTCGCCGTGGCGTTGAACCGGCAGTCTTGGAACGTGTTCTGGAGCGCGGTCTTGAGGTGCAGGATCGCCTCGGTCGGTCCGCCGTCTTCGAACCGGCACCCGGTGAACACGTTCGAAGCGACACCGTTGCTGGCCCCGACGTCGCCTCCGGCCGGGAGGTTGTCGCCGAACTCGACGAACGACGCGCCGCCGAGTGCGAAGCGGCATCCGAGGAACATGTTCCCGGCGGCACCCCAGTCGAGCAGCATGTTGCTCTGCGAGTTCGTGT
>CBFCWS010000295.1:0-4336 GCA_965601765.1 uncultured Ilumatobacter sp.
GTCGTCGCCCATCTGCAGCGCCTGGGCGACGAGCGTCTGCAGGTCGACGGGACCGTGAACCCGGATCACCTCCTGCAGTGTGGGGGCGAGCACCGCCTCCATCCAGCGCAGCCGATCGATGACCTCGTCGCCGAACGCGCCATACCGGAGCACCTTGCCGAGCCCCTCGTTGAGGGTCGTGTACGCAACACCACCTCCGGCAGCGTCCTCGACGACCGCGACCGGCATCGACGCGCTGACGACGCCCGCCATCGGGCCGACGGTGCGATGGTGGTGACACGGTGAGAGCGTGAGCGACGAACCCATCGCCACCGCTCCATCGGCGTCGTCGGCCAGCCCCTCGTACAACAAGGCGCCGACGAGCGCGCCCCGCAGCGGGCCGCTGCAATCGTCCCAGGCGATCGGCGGGCCGGCGTGCAGGAAGGTCCCGTCGGCGAGCGCCGGGATCACGTCACGAGCGGTCACGACGTCGACCAGGTGGGGCCGGACGGCGAGCATTCGTTCGAGCGCGACGTCGTTGGCGGCGGCCGCGTCGCCGGCAGCGAGGGTGGCGAGCGCATCCACCGCCGTGGCCGGAGGCGGCTGCCACTCGATCCGCTCCACGTGCACGCCCTGGGCGTCGAGCGCCTCCGCCAGCAGGTCGATGCCGACGGTGGCGACGACCGGTTCGACGTCGAGCAGCGTGGCGAGGTCGGTCACCGCGCACCCTCTCGCACGAGGTCGACGGAGCGTCTCGCGGCGGCGGCGTTCGACAGGTGGATCTCGGCCCCGGCAACCCGCAGCGTATCCGCCTGGCGCTCGCGATCCTGGGGATCGCGTCCCGTCCCGCACAACGAGACGATCACCGGGATGCCCGCCTCGACCAGCCGGGCGACGACCGGCGAGAGCTCGGCGGCCGGGTCGGGATGCGCGCCGTGACCGAGCACGACGTCGAGCAACACCACGGCCGTTCGCAACTCGGGCGCCGCCGACAACGCGTCGAGACGGAGGCGCTGGTCGATCATCGGGTGCGCCCGGCCGATCGTGAACTCGTCGCCCCCGAAGTCGACCATCGAGTGGGCATCGGCGGCCATCTCGGTTTCGATCGATCCGAGGACGGGGGCAGCGATGAAACGCGCCTCGTCGCGCAGTGTCCCGCCGGAGAAGAACCCCCGCAGCACGCCGGCCCGTGGGGTGAGGGCGCGATCGGGTCGCCAGACGGGTAGCTCGGCTGCCGGTCTCCCGAGATGCGCCAGCGCCAGGGTGGCCGCGCCCTCGAGCGTGAGGTCGGCCGAACCGAGCAGTGCCGGCACGACCGGGGTGGCGCAGCCGTCGATTGCTCGACCGAGCGCCGAGGCGACCTCCGGATCGGGTGGCTTGGACACGACGATGATCACCTCGACCGCCGGATCGGTATCCAGGGCGGCCAGCGCACGGTGAGTCGAGGTCCCGCCGACAGCCGAGGAGAGGTCCCGGCCGCCGGTTCCGAGGGCATGGCGCACGCCGACCCCGGCTGCGTCGAGGAGACAGCACAACTGTTGGATCCCCGTACCGGACGCTCCGCAGATGCCGACTGGACCGAGATCGACGGCGTTGGCGAAGCCGAGGCCGACGCCGTTGACGATGGCCGTGCCGCAATCCGGCCCCATGACGAGCAGCCCCCGCTCGGCCGCCTCCCGCTTGAGCTGCACCTCGCGGTCAACGGCGACGTTGTCGCTGAACAGCATCACGTGCAAGCCGGCGCGGAGGGCCTCCATCGCTTCAACGAACGCGTGGCCGCCCGGCACCGAGATCAGGGCCAGGTTGGCGCCGGAAACTCGTGCCGCCGCCTCGACGGTGCGCGGTCGGGGCGGCTCGAACATCGCTCCCTTCGTCGGTGCGGCCGATCCGGCCAGGCGTTCATCGGCCGCCGCTCGGGCGGCGGCGAGGACGCCGGGCCCCGTGGCGCGGATCGCCAAGAGGAGGTCGTCGGGGCCGGCCCCCACCACCTCGGATCGATCGAAGCCCATCTCGTCGAGGAGACCGAGGTTCAGGTCGGTGGCCATCGCGACGAGCACCGCCTCCACCCCGTCGATGCCGCGGATGTCGCTGGTCACCTGCATCAACCGCACGGAGTCGAAGTAGCGACCGGCGACGACCTCGATGCGCTCGATCACGGCAGCACCCCACACGCCGACGCTGCACCCGCCACGACGCCCTCCGCGAGCGCCGCTCCCGAGCTGTGTCCGATGCGCCTCGTCGCGGCGAGGGCGGCGGACAGCTCGCCCCGGCCGGTGAGCGCGTGGAGCAGCGCCGCGACCGGCGCCGCCACCTCGCCGTCGAACGAGTGGCGCAGCAACGAGGACGAGAGCAGCGTCGTCGCCTGCGCGGCGCAACCCAGGACGGCCGGTCGAACCTGTTCGAGCAGCGTGGCGGCCCCGCCGATGCCGATCGATGCGCCGACGTGGCGGTAACCGGCGACCACGCCTGCCAGCACGTCGTCACCCTCGGGGGTCAGCCCTCCCCCGCGGCCCACGAGCCGCGCAGCGGCCTCGACGAAACGCACGTGATCGCTGGCCCGGAGCGAGGTCATCAATGGTTCCAGACCGTCGAGCTGCACGAGGGTGGCGGCCGCGCCAAGCGTCTCGAGGACGTCGGCAGGGTCGGCCGCAACCACGGCGACCTGCGGGTCCCACCAGCGCACGACTCGCCAGCAGCGGGATCGGCACGCCACCAGTCCGTTCCCGACGACGACCGGGTCGACTCGTGCCACCGCTTCACCCGCAGGCCGATCGCCGGCGCCGATCACCACGGAGTTCGGCAAGCGGACGGACCGGTCGACGGTGAACACGAGTACCGAGACATCGTCCGTGCACCACCAACCGTCGGTCGACGACCCGACGACGCGCCAGGGACGGGGGGTACCGGTGAGCCAGGCGGCGATCGCCGCACTGCCCACCGCGACCTCGGAACGGGCCGGGGCCGTCGTCGGGGTGGTAGGAGCGCGGCGAGGCCGGCCCGGTACCCGAACGGCGCCGGTCACGGCCATCGACCGCTGCACCTAGCCGGCGTCGACGATCGCCACGACGGTCCCACCGCCCGACGGCCCCTGGTGCAGGGCGCCGACTGACACGAAGACGGCGGGGTCGCCCGTCGCCGCTGCGACCACACCGCCGACCGCACCCTTGATCTGACGGTGGTGATGGACATCGGAGTCGTTGAGCATCACCTGGCGCCTGCCACGCAGGCGGCTCGTCGGCACCGCTTCACACTTCACGAACACGTTCACGAGGCGGTCACGGAGGTCGTCGGCCCGGGGGCGGTCTGGAAGGTCGAGTCCGGCCGATCGGATCGCCTCGTACACACCATCGACATCGAGGGCGTCGTCCATCACGCTGTGGCCCGCCCGGTACCGACCTCCCACCGGAGCGTTGCCCACGACGACCGTCTGAGCCTGGTCGAGTTCGACCCCCGACGAGCACGAGGCGACCGACGAATACAACGAGACGTCCCGGCAGATCTGGTCGGCGGTCGGCATCTCGATCTCGCCGAGCGCCACCGCGATCCCCAACGCCGTGGTGCCGTTGGAGATGTCCATCGATTCGAGCGTCTGCTCGGTGACGACCTCCTTGCCCCGAGCCCGCGCATCGGCGATCGTCTCCATCGTCAACAGTGGCGTCTTGGTCTGCACGTAGTGCACGTCGGCCGGGTCGGCGATGCGGGCGTCCTTCATCGCCCGCCGCACACCCTCGGCCACCTTCTCGACCATCGAGGGACGCCCGATCTCCTCAGGGAGGATGGTGTCGCTCATGGCGATCCCGACGGTCAGCCGCGGCTCGGGTCCCGGCTCCCCCGGCACGCGGGCGAACACGGTGGCATGGGGGCAGAGCACCCCGTCGACCCCACCCGACCACACCATCGGGATCTGCTTGACCTCCTCGTCCGAACGGGTGCCGAGCTCGGTCAGCACGTCGCGGAAGGAGTTGTCGGCGAGGATGCGTGTGAAATCGTTCACCCCGCCGTTGCCCTCCGTCTTCCCGATGACGGCGATCACGTCGTCGGCACCGAAGGTGCCGGTCTCGATCAGTCCCTCCAATCCGGAAGCGTCCGACACGTTCTCCAGGATCACCTTGTGCACTTCGACGGCCATGGCGTCGGCTCCCTCCTCTGCAGCGCTGACTTCACTGTGCAGCCGGTACGTTCCCGATGCGCTAGGGCACAACGTCTCCCCTGCGTGCGCGGACCTCACGGCTCGAACAGGCGGCGGAGGATCATTGCCTCGCGCACGGCGTGTCCACCCGCGGTGTTGTCGAAGTAGACGTATACGTCGCGGCCGAGACGCTGGGGCGGCTTGCGGGCCGTGAGCCTGAGCGCGTCG
>CBFCWS010000296.1:0-4329 GCA_965601765.1 uncultured Ilumatobacter sp.
ACCTTGGTCCGACCGCGTCCACGCAGGTAGTCGACGAGCTCGGGCGGGTACCGGTTGGCGGCGTAGGCCGACGTGTCGATGTACACGTGCTCGTGCTTGTCGGCCACCGAGATCATCTCGGTCGTCCACGGATGGCCGATGTGGCCACACACGATCTCGAGCTCGGGGAAGTCGATCGCCACCTGATCGATGTAGGGGATCGGACGACCGGTCTCGGAGGGTCGGAGGGGTCCGGTGTGGCCGACCTGGGTGCAGAACGGGATCCCGAGGTCGACGCAGGCGGCGAACAGGGGGTAGTAGCGACGGTCGGTGGGTGGGAGCTCCCACAGCCACGGGACGATCCGGAGCGCGACGAACCCCTCGTCGACGCGCCGGCGGAGCTCGCGCACCGCGTCCATCGGGCGGCGCAGGTCGGCGCCGGCGACACCGCGGAGGCGGTCGGGGAATCGGGCGACGGCGGCTGCGACCTCCGCGTTGCCGATCAGGTCGCCCTCCGGGCCGTACCAGGCCGCGGTCAGACCGAGCTCGACCCCGCCCTCGTCCATGAGCTCGATGGTCGCCTCGAGCGGGAGCTCCTCGGTCGGCATCCCGATCCCCATCCACCGTCGCAGCGATTCGAACATCTCGTGCCGGGCGTGACGCAAGGTCGGGTGCTGCATCCAGACGTCGATGACGCGGTCGCGCATCGAGCGAGTATCGCATGCGATCCGGCGACCCGACGGTCGCAGAAATCCCTGGACGCGCACCGCCCGCCCCGTCAGAGTGGACTCGTGGCGGATCACGGGGGCACTGGACGCGACGAGCTGGCGGCGTCCGTCGCAGGGGCGAAGGCGTACGAGGAGCTGCACGTCCCCGCCCTGTTCCGGGAGTGGGCCGTGCCGGTGCTCGCGGCCGCCGGGGTGACCGACGGCGACCGGGTCCTCGACGTCGCGTGCGGGACGGGGATCGTCGCGCGAGCGGCGCGCGGTCGCGTCGGAGCGGCCGGATCCGTCGTCGGGCTCGACATCGATCCGGGCATGCTCGCCGTCGCCGCCGACATCGACCCCGACGTCACGTGGGTCGAGGGCAGCGCCGGCGACCTGCCCTTCGACGACGACGAGTTCGCAGCGGTCGTCAGCCAGTTCGGCCTCATGTTCTTCCCCGACCGCGTCGGAGCGGTGCGCGAGATGCTTCGCTGCGTCCGGTCCGGAGGCGCGGTCGCCGTCGTCGTGTGGGACGCCCTGGAGCGCTCGGAGGCCTATCCGATCACCGTTGCGCTGCTCGACCGTGCGGCGGGTGCGGCAGCGGCGGCCGCGCTGCGGGCGCCGTTCGCGCTCGGCGACACCGGCGAGCTGCGTGCGCTGTTCGACGCCGCCGGAGCGTCGTCGGTCACGATCGAGACCCGCCACGGTACGGCCCGCTTCCCGAGCGTCCGCTCGATGGTCGAGGCCGACCTGCGGGGCTGGCTCCCGGTGATGGGGGTGCACCTCGACGAGGCGCTCATCGCCGAGATCCTCGATCTCGCCGAAGACGAGCTGCGGTCGTTCGTCGCCGACGACGGTGCCATGGTCTTCGACGCCCCGGCGCACATCGCCGTCGCCCGTCGGTGATCGACCACGCTCGCTCGGCGATCGTCCCGACCCGTTTCGGAAGGCGGAGCAGCGGGTACGTCCGCTCCATGACGAACACCACGATCGATCCGGATGCGACGGTCGCCGGCGTCTCGGAGGACGACGCGACGGCCACCGTCGCGACCCTCCAGCAACGCCTCGCGTCGCTCCTCGACCTGCAGCTGACCCTGAAGCACGTTCACTGGAACGTCGTCGGCCCCAACTTCATCGCCGTCCACGAGATGATCGATCCGCAGGTCGACCAGGTGAGGGCGATGTCGGACGCGGTGGCGGAGCGCATCGCGACCCTCGGCGGGCAGCCGCTCGGCACCCCGGCGGCGATCGTCGACCATCGCGACCGGGCCGACTACGCCATCAACCAGGCCTCCACCGTCGACCACCTGCAGGCGCTCGACGCCGTCTACGACGGCATCATCGCCGACCACCGGCGGGCCCAGAGCGAGTTCGCCGATCAGGACCCGGTGTCCGAGGACCTCGTCATCGCACAGCTCGCCGAGCTCGAGCTCTTCCAGTGGTTCATCCGTGCGCACCTGAAGAGCACCGGCTGACAGCACCTCCCACCCGCACACACACCGGCGTGCCCGCAATCCCACTGTGGGCACGCCCGCGTCTCGGGCGGGTCACCGGCCGCACACGCGGTCGGTGCCCGCCCGGGCGTTGCTCCTACGATGTCGTGCCATGGCGTTGACGCTGCACGATCGATATCCCGTCGGTGAACAGATCGCGGCCGACCCGATCATCTGGGTCGTCGACGACTTCGTGACCCCGGACGAGCGCGCCCACATCATCGAGCAGGCCGCCGATCGCATGGACGTCGCCCGGGTGAGCCGGCTCGGGTCGAACACGGTGAGCGAGCGACGAACCGGCTCCGTGGCCTGGGTCAAGCACGACGAGACCGACATCATCGCCGGGTTGGTGTCCCGCGTCGGCGATCTCGTCGGTGTCCCGTCCGACCATGCCGAGTCGCTCCAGGTCGTCCACTACGGCGAGACCCAGGAGTACCAGGCACACTTCGACGCCTGGGACATCGCCACCGACAAGGGCCGCCAGAAGACCGCCGTGGGAGGGAACCGGGCCGTGACGGCGCTCATGTACCTCAACGAGGTCGAGGGTGGCGGCGGGACCAGCTTCCCGAAGCTCGACGTCGTGGTCGAGGCCAGGCCCGGTCGGCTGTGCATCTTCCACGACCTCGTCGTCGGGACGAGCGCCCGGCACCGACACTCCCTCCATGGCGGCATGCCGGTGACCGCCGGCGAGAAGTGGGCGTGCAACCTGTGGTTCCGTGAACGCCCGTACCAGGGGGCGGCCCCCCGACCGTCGGCCGCGGCCAAGCCTGCCGCACCCATGAACCGTGCCCAGCGCCGGCGGGCGGCGCGCGCCAAGCGCGGCTGAGGAGCGCGCCGGCGCGGCTCGTGACGGTCAGGCCGTGTCGAGCCGAGCGGTCGGCTCGTCGGCCTCCGCCCACGCCGCTGCGAACCAGGCCGCCGAACCAATCGTCGCGAGCAGGCCGGACAGGACGGCGGAGCGTGCTCCCGCACCACCCGCGCGACGGCCTGCGAGCGCGCTGACCGTCGTCGAGATCCCGGCGACGCAACACAGCCCGGACGCGATCAGGTTGAGGTTCCGTCCCTCGAGGCGCATGGCCGCATCCTGGCCCAGCCCGGCGACGACTGCAAGCGGTCGACCGCGAGCACGCCCGACCGCGGGATCGTGGCGGCACCCCGATCCCGGCGCACTCCGGTCCCGGCACGGGAGGCCTGTTCCCCAATGGTCCTTTGGCACTACTGTGTGTCGAACGTGCGGTTGTACCGTCGCACTGGCCAGACGGCGCCGCCTGCCGACCCCACCCCACTGCACCAGGAGGGCATCCATGTTCGCACAGATCCAGGAAGTGCTCGGCGATCAGGCCGAGTTCCTGCTCGACCACACCAGCACGACGATCAGCAGCGACGAGCTGCACCTTCCCGGCCCCGACTTCATCGACCGGGTCATGGCGATGACCGATCGCAGCCCCACCGTGCTCCGCAACCTGCAGTCGCTGTACGACCACGGTCGCCTCGGCGGCACCGGCTACGTGTCGATCCTGCCCGTCGACCAGGGCATCGAGCACTCCGCCGGTGCGAGCTTCGCCCCGAACCCGATCTTCTTCGACCCGGCCGGCATCTGCGAGCTGGCGATCGAGGGCGGCTGCAACGCCGTCGCGTCGACGCTCGGCGTGCTCGGCGCCGTGTCGCGCAAGTACGCGCCCAAGATCCCGTTCATCCTGAAGTTCAACCACAACGAGCTCCTCACGACGCCCAACACGTTCGACCAGACCGTGTTCGGGTCGATGAAGCAGGCGTTCGAGATGGGCTGCGTCGGCGTCGGCGCGACGATCTACTGGGGTTCGGACGAGTCCAACCGGCAGCTCCAGGAGGTGTCGAAGGCGTTCGAGGCCGCCCACTCGCTCGGGATGTTCACCGTCCTGTGGTGCTACCTCCGCAGCCCCGCCTTCAAGGTCGACGGCGTCGACTACCACGCCGCGGCCGACCTCACCGGGCAGGCCAACCATCTCGGCGTCACGCTCGAAGCCGACATCATCAAGCAGAAGCTGCCCGAGAACAACGGTGGCTACCCGGCGATCAAGGCCGGCAAGACGCACGCGAAGGTGTACGATCTTCGCCCACACCACGCCCATCCTTCCGCACGCGCGCCTCGCGCTCGCCTACGAGGAGGGCCC
>CBFCWS010000297.1:0-4209 GCA_965601765.1 uncultured Ilumatobacter sp.
GCCCGATCCGTCGAAGAACTCCATCAGCTTCTTGATCTTCTGCCCCGGGATCACCCGGTCGAGGCTCGGCCGGTTGGCGTCGACGATCCACATCACGTCACCGAGCCCCTCGAGCGCGGCGTCGGCGATCGCCTCCCACACGTTGCCCTCGTCGAGCTCGGCATCGCCGACGAGGGCGATGAACCGCGCACCGGCGGGGACCTCGGTGCGTGCGGCGACGTACCGGCGGGTCATCGCCGCGAAGAGCGGGGCGACGACCCCGAGCCCGACCGACCCGGTGCTGAAGTCGGCGACGTCGGGGTCCTTGGTCCGGCTCGGATAGCTCTGGAGCCCGCCGTAGTCGCGCAACCGGGTGAGGTACGGGCGGTCGAGATCACCCATGAGGTACTTGATCGCGTGGAAGACCGGAGAGGCGTGCGGCTTGACGGCGACCTTGTCGTCGCCGTCGATGTGGGCGAACCACAGCGCCGTCATGATCGACACCATCGACGCACTCGACGCCTGGTGACCACCGACCTTCAGCGCGAACTCGGCCTCCCGTCCCGGCGGGGCGGGCGGGTCGGGTCGGTCCCGGTTCGCGTGGTCGACCATCCGGACCGCGAGCCACAGGATGCGCTGCTCGATCTCGCCCAACACGTCGAGATCGATCTCGCGCCCGGCGACGGGGTCGCGCTGCGCGGGTTGTGGTGCTGGCCACGGCACCCGCGGAACAGTAGTCACGGATGCTCGCTCGCGCTCGGGGCGACGGCGGTGGGAGCGCCGAGCAGCGTGCGCAGCACGTCGTAGCGGCTCTCCTGCGGGCGCCGGCCGAGTGCCCACCAGATGAGCCCGCCGATCGCGGCCAGCGAGATGAGCGCGCCGTAGGCCACCGACCACTCGAGCCCGACCGCGTCGCCGACGAGCCCGGTGATCGGGCCCCCGATCGGATAGGACCCGAGGAACGCAACAGCGGTGAGCGCGAGGATCCTCGAGCGCATGTCGGGCGGACACTCCTGCTGGGTGATCGAGTTCATCGACGCGACGAACCCCGCTCCCCCGATGCCCATCAGCGGTGCGGCGGCGAGTGCCACCATCCCGGTCGGCGACCACGCGAGCGCGAGCGCGGCGACGCAGAGCAGGAGGCCGTTGCCGACGAGCCACCGGATGGTGACCCGCTCGCGACCCGCCGTCGCGAGCGAGCCGAGCATGGCACCGACGCTGTTGGCGGTCAGGATCCAGCCGAACCAGGCCTCGTTCCCCCAGATCTCGTTCGCCATCCTCGGCAGCGACACGTTGTAGTTGAACCCGAACGTCGAGACGATCGTGAAGGTGATGAACGTCGCCCACAAGATGGGCGTCCGGCGGACGAATCGGAGTGCATCACGGACCGGGGTCCCGCCACGTGGTGCGCGGGGCGACCGATGGAGACGGTCGGGGTCGATCAACGCGAGCGAACCGAGGATCGCCACGAACGACACCGCATTGCCGGCGAACAACCACTCGGTCCCGACCCGGCTGACGAGCACGGCGGTGATCGCCGGCCCGAAGATCCGTGATCCGGTCATCACCGCGGTGTTGAGCGAGACGGCGCTGGCGATCTGGTCGCTCGGGACGAGGTCGGTGACGAACCCGCGGCGAGCGGGGTTGTCGAGCGCGCTGGCGATCCCGAGCACGAACGTCAGCGCGTAGATCGCGCCGACCGTCAGGACGCCGGCGACGTCGAGCGCCGCGAGGACGACCGCCTGTGCCGCGAGCGCCGCCTGGGTCAGCATCGTCATCCGCCGCTTGTCGACGCGATCGGCGATCGCCCCGCCCCACGCACCGAGCAGCAGCATCGGCGCGAACTGGAGTGCGGTGAGGATCCCGATCGCGGTCGTCCTGCCCGTCAGGCGGTCGACGACGATGGCGACCGCCGTGAACTGCATCCACGTCCCGATGTTCGACACGAGCAGGCCGGCGAAGAAGAGCTGGGCGTTCCGGTTCCCCCGGACGGAACGGAACGTGGAGGCCATCGCCGCCCATCCTGCCCCGCCGTCGGGTCATCCCCACGATCTGCGTCCGGAGCTCGTGGCAGACTGCGGCGATGGGGTATCGAGCGGCGCCCGACGGCTGGTGGCAGGAGTTCGTGGGCGGTGAGCAGGTTCGGACGGCGAAGCTCGCCGTCACGCGACTCGACGGGAGCCCCCACGTGGTGCCGGTCTGGGTCGATCTCGAACGCGGTGCCGGACCCGACGGCGATGACGTCGTCGTGTTCATGACGAGCGCGGAGACGGTCAAGGGCCGCTCGATCATGCGTGACGGCAGGGTCGCGTTGTGCTGGGACGACGAGGACCCCCCGTTCGCCTTCGTCACGATCACCGGGCGGGCCACCACCTCGACCGACCCGGACGACCTGCTCGACGTCGGCACGCGAATCGGCGGCCGATACATGGGGGTCGACCAGGCCGACGCGTACGGCCGTCGCAACGCGGTCCCGCCCGAGATGGTCGTGCGTGTCGTCCCGACGCGCATCGTCGCCAAGGTCGACGTGGCCGGCTGGGAGTGACTCAGGACCGCCGCGTGACCAGCGCCGGCAGCGCGACCACGGTCGCGAGCCAACTGAGCACGATGATCGATGCGAGGAAGATCCCGACGATCACGTACGGCGTCAGCGACGCGAACAGCAGCGGCACGAAACCCACGGCGATCACCGCGGCGTTGCGCGTGAGCGCACGGGCCGGCTCCTCGGCGAACGCCTCGATCGCAGCGACTGCGTCGCCGAGGTCACTGTGGAGCTCGCGGAACCGCTCGACGAAGTGGATGGCGAAGTCGACCCCGATGCCGAGCACGAGCGTGGAGAGCACGGCGATCGGCATGTCGTAGTCCTTGCCGGTCAGGCCGATCGCCCCGTAGACGACGAGCACCGTCCACAGGACCGGCGCGATGCCGATCAGCGCCCAGACCGGCGAGCGGAACAAGATGCCGAGCAGGAGCAGGACGACGCCCAGCGTGACGACGAAGCCGGTGAGCATCCCGTCGACCATCTCCTCCTGCCAGACCAGATTGAGATAGGTCTCACCACCCCACGTCGCGGCGACGCCCTCCGGCAGCGGCTGCCGCGCGAGCTGCTCGTCGGTGACGTCGAGCACCGACTGCATCGCCTGGTTGTCGCCGTTGCGCAGCTGCAATCGGACGTTGGCGGCCGAGGTGTCGGCATCGACGAGCGTCGCTGCGAGCGCGGAGTCGGCGCGTGCGGCGAGCAGCTCCGTGCTGGCCTCCGGACCCGCCGCGCCGCCGAGCAGGTCCACGTACGAGGCCGACGCACCGACGAGGTCGCCACGCGCCCACTCCGCCTGCAACGCCGCCACCGCGTCGACGGTCTCGGGCGCCGTCAGCAGCGTCGGGTCCTCGGCACGCAGGACGAGGTTGGCCGCGAACGTGCCCGGGAGCTCGTCGTTGAGCCGCTCGGTCGCGACGCGGACCTCGTGACCGGAGCGGAACCAGTTGACGGGATTGTCGTTGACCTCGACCTGGGTGATGAGCGGCACGACGACGATCGCCATCAGCGCGGCGGTACCGAGAACGGGGATCCGGTGCCGGATCGCGCCGAGCGGCAGTGCGCGCACGAGTCCGGCGAAGCGACCGTCGCCGGCCGCGCGGTCGCCGACGGCTCGCTCGATCGACTCGGCCTTCACCGACATCAGGACGGCCGGCAGGATCGTGAGCGTGCCGAGCCAGGCGATGACGACCCCGGCGGCGACGAAGACGCCGAACACGCGCACCGGGGGGATGGGCGTCAGCGCCAGCGCGAGGAACCCGACCACGGTGGTGATCGTCGTGAAGGCGATCGGGCCGGCGAGCTCGTCGTAGACGACGCGCAAGGCGACCTCGCGATCGCGCAGGCGGCCATACCGGTCGAAGAACTCGCTGATCACGTGGATGGCGTCGAGGATCGCGATCGGCATCAGGAAGATCGGGATCATCGAGCTCATGATGTGGAGGGTGTTGCCGGTGCCGATCAGCAGGCCCATCGCCCACACGACCGAGAGCATCGCGAGCAACATCGCCGGACCGACCAGGACGAACCGGCGGAAGAAGACGAGCATCAGGATGAAGATCGCAGCACCGGCGAGCGGCGCGAAGACCGCCATCTGGATGAACATCTGATCGCCGAAGGCCTCCTGGGCGAGCGGGAGACCGGCGATGTGCTGCTCGAGTGCGGCGAGCTCGGGGTTCGCATCGACCAGCTCG
>CBFCWS010000298.1:0-4183 GCA_965601765.1 uncultured Ilumatobacter sp.
CAGCTCGGCGAGCGTGGGCGCGGCACGATCCTTGGCCGACACGCGGGCGTCGTCGGCGTCGAGCGCGACGGGCCAGGCGATCGCGAGCTCGGGGTCGAGGGGCGTGCACGCCTCCCCGGCCATGTCGGGCTGCCACTCCACGTCGAAGCAGTACAGGTACTCACACGTCTCCGACACGGCCTGGAACCCGTTGGCGACACCCGGAGGGACGACCATGCACGTGCCGGGCCGCAGCGAGATCGTCTCGACGGCGCCGAAGGTCGGCGATGCCGGCCGGAGATCGACGTACGCGCCGAACGCCTCGCCGGCGGCGACCGTGACGAGCTTGGTGACCGACTCGGCGTGCATGCCACGGATCACGCCTCGGACGGACCGGGTGTTGTTGATCTGATCGAACCGACCGAGATCGAGACCGGCGGCCTCGAACGCCGACCGCCGGAACACCTCGCGAACGGTGCCCCGCTCGTCGGTCACCTGCTTCGAGGCGACGACGCGCAGCCCGTCGATGCCGGTCGGGGCGACCTCGAAGTCGACGACGCCGGCCATCAGCGGCCCACCGTCATCGGACACGAGGTCGCCCGACGCGACGTCGCTCGACAGGACGTCATTCGACGTCGACCTGACAGTGGTCGCCGATCATCAGGCGCAGCGCGCGCGGCTTGGCCTTCGTCCGGGCGATGTGTGCGTGACTGCCGATCAGGCTGTCCTCGAGCCGGGCGATGTCGACGATCTGGGAGTCGTTCATCACCACCGAGTGCTCGATCTCCGACGCGCTGATCACGCACCGCGTGCCGATCGCGGAGAAGGGCCCGATGAACGAGTCGGTCACGTCGGTGTCGGCGCCGATCGCAACCGGTCCGCGGATCGTCGATCCGACGATGCGCGCTCCCTCGCCGATCACGACCCGGCCCTCGATCGACGACGACTCGTCGACCTCGCCGGCGCAGGCGGGCTCGAGTCGCTCGAGCAGCAGCCGGTTCGCCTCGAGGAGCGGGGTCAGCTTGCCGGTGTCGATCCACCACCCCGTCAGCAGCTCGCACCGCACTCGCTCGCCGGCGTCGATCAGCCACTGGATGGCGTCGGTGATCTCGAGCTCGCCGCGTGCCGAGGGATCGATCGCAGCGACGGCGTCGTGGATGCGCGGGGTGAAGAGGTACACCCCGACGAGCGCGAGGTCGGACGGCGGGTCGGACGGCTTCTCGACCAGGTGCACGACGTGGCCGTCGGCGTCGAGCTCGGCGATCCCGAACCGGTGCGGATCGGGGACGCGCTTGAGCAGGATCTGTGCCGTGGGCGGGTCGGTGGCCTCTCGCGCTGCGGCGAACGCGCCGACGAACGCGGCGAGATCCTGCTCGAGGAGGTTGTCGCCGAGGTACATGACGAAGTCGTCGTCGCCGAGGAAGTCCTGAGCGATCAGCACGCAGTGGGCGAGGCCGAGCGGCGAGTCCTGGGGGATGAACGTGATCGCGGCCCCGAACCGGGATCCGTCACCGAGCGCCGCCATGACCTCGTCACGGGTGTCGCCGACGATGACGCCGATCTCGGTGATCCCGGCCGCGACCATCGCCTCGATGCCGTAGAAGAGGATCGGCTTGTTCGCGACCGGGACGAGCTGCTTGGCCCTGGTGTGCGTGATCGGCCGGAGTCGCGTGCCGGCGCCGCCGGCGAGGATCAGAGCCTTCATGACGCCCGGCATCATACGAACAGCGCCCCGCTGCGCAACCGCAACGGCCCCGGTCCGGCGGCTACGCGGTCCCGTCGACGGTGACGTCGGTCGTCTCGAACTCGGGCGGCGCGACGCCGTCGCCACGGAAGTACGCGAGCAGCGGCTCGGCTCCGTCGGCCATCCGCAGCACGGCCGCATCGCCCACGGTGTCGTTGTAGACCGGCAGCGAGTAGGTGCGAAGCCCCGACTCGGCCGCCGCTCGCAGGGCGCGCCCCGCGACGATCGGATCGAGCGAGTCGTCGACCCGTACCGATCCGACGACCGCGTCGACGATGTCGCTCGAGCTGAACGGCGACGATCGGAGCTTGCTGAGCACCCCGTTGACCACCGAGGCGATGAAGAACTGCTGTCGTTCGATCCGCCCGAGGTCGCCGCGCGGGTCGGTCACCCACCCCTCGCCGTCCCACTGCTCGTAGTACCGGCTGCGGGCGAACGCCAGTGCCATGTTGCCGTCGAGCGTCTGGCATCCGGCGTCGATCAGCAGCCCGCTGTTCGCGTCGCGGGCGGGATAGCCCACGCACAGCTCGACGCCGCCGAGCGCGTCGATGATGTTCTTGAACCCCGAGAAGTCGACCTCGACGTAGTGGTGGACCGGGATGCCGAGCGCATCCGTCACCGTCGAGGCGAGCTGGTTCGCCCCTCCCGCGTACGCCGTGTTGATGCGCTGACTGCCATCGGTGCCGCTGATCGGCACCCAGAGGTCGCGCGGCAGGCTCATCAGGGCTGCACCGCCGTTCTCCTCCTGCCGGAGCACCATGATCGTGTCGGACCGTTGCCCTCCCACCTGGTCGGGCGTCCCGATGAACCCCGCATCACCGGCGTCGGGATCGAAGTCGGCCCTGCTGTCGGAACCGACGAGCAGGTAGTTCTCCGCCGGGTACTGGACGTCGTCGTCGGGGTCGGCGAGTACCGCTGCGAGCCCGTCGATCCGATCGACGTCGTCGGCTCGCTCGTCGGCTGCTCGGATCACACCGACCGCACCTCCCACGGAGATGACGGCGATGATCCCGACCATCCACGGGATGGGCGAGCTGCGTCGGCGTGAGGTCGGTCGAGCCACGCCCCGAGACGGTACCGGCAAATCGGTCGTCCACCCGGGACCCCGACCGGAGCAAGGTCAGTCGGCTCTCAGATGGACCACGTCGCCGACGTGCAGTCGGTGCGTGACCGCGCACTCGTCGATCACGATCAGACGACCGTCGGTTTCGACGTCGACGGCGCGTCCGACCATCTCCCCGTCCGAGGTCTCGACCCTGACCCTCTGGCCGAGGGTCACCAGGGCACGCCGGTAGGTGTCGGTGACGTCGGCATCGAGCTCGTCGAAGGCCCGCAGCATCGCCTCGAGCACCCGCTCGGGCGCGACGTCGCCGAGGCGCGCGGCTCCGTCCGGCGCCCAGCCGACGTTGCAGCCGCACCCGACGATCACGGCCGTCCCGGTCGGAGTGGTCACCTGCTGCGCGAGGATGCCGGCCATCTTGCGATCTCCGAGGAGGACGTCGTTGGGCCACTTGAGGCCGACATCGACGCCGCCGACCTCCCGGGATGCGTGGACCAGCGCCAGCGCGATC
Organism: uncultured Ilumatobacter sp.; assembly: GCA_965601765.1. Classification (GTDB taxonomy): domain Bacteria; phylum Actinomycetota; class Acidimicrobiia; order Acidimicrobiales; family Ilumatobacteraceae; genus Ilumatobacter. The sequence continues at coordinate 3,295 of CBFCWS010000298.1, forward strand.
CGGCGGACGAGGTCGGCCGAGTCGGCCGCCGGCCGGAAGAAGAACGACACCAGCAGGTTCGTACCGGGCGGCGCATCCCACTTCCGATCGAGCCGACCCCGGCCGGCCGTCTGGTGCCTGGTCGCGAGAACCGACCGATCTGGTAGCGAATCGGCCTCCGCGGCGAGGTCGTCGTTGGTGCTGCCGGTCTCCTCGACGATCCGGACCGACCACCCGGGCGGCCAGCCGAGCGGCTCGTCGGACACCGGGCCGGGTGATGCCGCGCTCGCGCCGTCGTCGTCGGCATGGAGGGAGAGGTCCACACCACCTACATTGGCATCCGTGCTGCAGAAAATCCTGATTGCCAACCGCGGCGAGATCGCTGTGCGGGTCATCCGAGCCGCCCGGGAGATGGGGATCGCAACCGTCGCCGTCTACTCCGACTTCGATCGCAACGCACTCCACGTCCGGCTCGCCGACGAAGCGTACGCGCTCGGCGGCACGACGGCGGCCGAGAGCTACATCAACACCGATGCGCTGATCGACGTGATCCGCAAGAGCGGCGCCGATGCCGTCCACCCCGGGTACGGGTTCTTCTCGGAGAACGCCGACTTCGCCCGCGCGATCACCGAGATGGGCGTCACCTGGATCGGCCCGCCGCCCGAGGCGATCGACGAGATGGGCGACAAGGTGTCGTCGCGCCTCGCCGCCGAGCGCGGCGGCGCGCCGATCGTGCCCGGGACGACGGAGTTCGCGCAAGGACCCGACGAGATCCGCGACTTCGGCAACGAACACGGCTGGCCGGTGGTGATCAAGGCCGCGTACGGCGGTGGCGGCCGGGGGATGAAGGTCGTCGAGCGGGCCGAGGACGTCGACGACGCGATGGCGTCGGCACGACGCGAGGCCAAGG
>CBFCWS010000299.1:0-4169 GCA_965601765.1 uncultured Ilumatobacter sp.
ACCGGGGTCGGTCCCCGGACGCCGCGAGTCCGTATCCTGCCGAGGGTGTCGGACGTACGAGACGGGTGGCCCGACGTCGCGGTCGTCATGCCGGTCCGCAACGAGGCGCCACACCTGCGCGACGCGGTCGAGTCGGTCCTCGCCCAGCGGTATCCGGGGTCGATGTCGCTCTGCATCGCCGTGGCACCGTCCGAGGACGGGACCGACGCGGTCGCCCGCGAGCTCGCCGACGCCCACGAATCGGTGTCGGTCGTCGCCAATCCGATCGGTTCGACACCAGCCGGCCTGAACGCCGCGATCGCGGCCACGTCGGCACCGATCGTCGTCCGGGTCGACGGTCATGCGCTCCTGCGACCCGGGTACGTCGAACGGGCCGTCGCGACGATGCGGCGGACCGGCGCGGCGAACGTCGGCGGGCGCCAGGTGCCCCAGCCACGCGGTGGCTTCGAGCAGGCGGTCGCCGACGCCACCACCAGCTGGCTCGGGACCGGCGGCGCGCACTACCGGACCGGTGCGACGGAAGGGCCCACCGACACGGTCTACCTCGGCGTGTTCGACCGCGCCGCCGGCGACCGCGTCGGCTGGTTCGACGAGACGCTGCTCCGCAACCAGGACTACGAGCTCAACATCCGGCTGCGCCGCTCGGGCGGCATCGTGTGGTTCGACCCCGGCCTCGAGGTCGGCTACCGGCCGCGATCCACGCCGCGCCGCCTCGCCCGCCAGTACTACGAGTACGGCTGGTGGAAGTCGGTCGTCGTGCGACGATTCCCCGACTCGCTCCGTCTCCGCCAGCTCGCACCCGCGGCGTTGCCCCTGGTGATCGCCGCTTCGGTCGCCGCGACACCGCGACGGCGATCGGCAGCCCTGGTCCCGCTCGCCTACGTCGCGACGTGTCTCGCCGCCGGATGGCGTCGCCGGCGCTCCCCACGACCAGCGCTCGCCATCGCGCAGGCCCTCGTGATCACCCATCTGAGCTGGGGCGCCGGCTTCTGGGCCGGCGTGACGAAGCAAGCCTGGCTTGCTTCGTCACACGATGGGGGGTCGGCCGAGGCGGGTGAGGCGTAGGACGGTCGACCACCGCATGGGCTGACGGGTGATGCGCTCCGACCAGCCGGAGCGCCAGCCGTCGAGGTATGCGCGACGCGTCAGGTGGTCGGGCGTCCGGAGTGCTCCGAGCGCGAGCCAGGTCAGCGAATGGGCGAACGCGAGCGGGAGCGGCAGGTTGCGGCGCGCGACCCATACGCGGTTCCGGCCCGTCAGCCGCCACCCCTCGGCGTGCCGGCTGATCGGCGTCGCCGGGTGGAAGACGACGGCGTCGGCGTCGTACCGCACGCTCCCGCCGCGCTCGATCATCCGCCACGCCAGGTCGAGCTCCTCGTGGGCGTAGAACAGCGCCGACCAGTACCCGCCGGCAGCGATCACCGCGGCGCGGCGCAACACCGACGCACCACCGAGGAAGGTCGCCACGTCGCCACTGCGCTCGACCCCACGCCGTCCGAGCCTCGGCACGTGGCGGCGCGAGCTCGTGCCCGTGTCGTCGACGAGGCGGAACGAGACGGCGACGAGGGCGGGATCGTGACGGAACGCCGCATCGACCGCCTCGACATCGAGCTCGACGACCCGGGCGTCGTCGTCGAGGAACACGAGCAGGTCGGCGTCGACGCAGTGGTCGATCGCCGCCTGCCGACCGCCGGGTACGCCGAGGTTCTCGGCCAGCGTGAGCGTCTCGGCGCGGCCCGGCGGCTCGACCGCTGCGCCGTTGCCGACCACGAGGATCGCGCCCGACGGATCGTGCCGCTCGATCGATTCGACGGCCGCGGCGAGCTCGTCGGGTCGGTCACCCATCGTCAGCAGCACCCAGCAGCGTCGCAGCACGCCGTCGTCCGACATCGGGGCAGGCTATCTCTCACCATTTCACCGGGCGACGCCGACCGGCGACGCCTCCCGAGGTCGCGGCCGCTCACTGCGCTCACCACGGTCCTCGCCGCCTGTTCCGGAGCATGCGCGCGATCAAGTCGAACAGATCACTTCGCCGAGATCACGGTGCCGGGAGATCGGTCGGTGACACCACCGTGCCACCCACTTCAGCGAGGTCGTCGTCGCTGGCCCACCCTGCGACCACCCGACCGACCACCCGATCGTTGCGAACCGCCACGGCAGCGGCTCCCGCGCCGTCGCGAAGACCTCGGTAGAGCGCGGCGACGACCTCGGGCAGCGGCCCGTCGTCCCCGATCCGGTCGAGCTCCGAGATCGTGCAGAACGCCTCCCGCGCACGCGGATGCGTCGGGGGAACGGCTGCGGACGGACCGAAGGCCGCAGCGATCGCGGCTTCGAGGTCGAGGCAGTCATCCCCGAGCACCGCGAACGGGACCGCCGACGCATCGCCGCCGCCGAGCACGTCGCGCCGCTCGGCCAAGGTGTCACACCAGATCGGCACGCGTCGCGCGAGTTCGTGGTGCTTCTCGGCCGCCTGCTGCTCGGGGAGTGCGGATGCGAACGTCTGTCGGCCGAGGTGCACGATGCCCGGGAGGCGGCAGAGCTCAGCCGGCACACCGGTCATCATCAAGCGATACCCGAACTCGAGGTCTTCGACCCCGTGCCCGACGATGTCGGCGTAGCCGCCGGATGCGAGGTAGGTCGTGCGATCGACGGCGAGGAAGCCGCCGACGGCGGCCCGATATCGCGACGAGCGCGGCACGGTCATGTCCGCGGTCTGGGCGAAGTAGCGGTGACGCCATTCCTGGCCGATGGCGGTTCGGCGAGCCACCGTCGCATCGAAGGCGGCATAACCCTCGCGGGCGAGCTCGACCCCGCGCGCCGACGACATCTCGCTGAACCGGATCAGACCGTGCAGCGCCAGTCGGCCACGTGCCGCGAACCGATCGCTCACGTGGGCGAGCACGTCCTGTGACAGGTGCATGTCGGCGTCGCTGAAGACGAGCACGTCGCCGTTCGCCGCACGGGCAGCAGCCGCGCGGGCGCGGCCGCCGCCGACGCCCTCACCGGTGTCGGCCGTGAGGAGCCGCACGGCGCCGCTGCCGTCGATGTCATCGACCCGGTGCAGGGGCGGCGTCGAGCGGTCGTCGGCGATCACGACCTCCAGCGCCTCGAGGTCGAGTCGAGGGTGAGGGTTCTCGCGCCATGCCGCGACGCGCCGTTGCCAGAGCTCGACGCAGTCCTGGTTGTCACGGTTCGGCACGCAGACCGAGATCCGGGGCCGAGCGACCCCTGAGCCATCGCTTGCCGCGTCGACCAGTCGTCCGGCGCTCGCCAGGTCGCCGTCTCCGAGGACCCCGGTACGAGGCAATTGACCGAGCGGCCAGAAGCGGTCGGCGCCGGCGAGGAAGTACTCGTCGGAGGCGCTCCACGTGTGTCCGACGCCGTGCCGTTCGAGCACGAACCCGTGACCCGGCAGCCGCCAAGCTCCCAGGCGCCAGCGCCGGAAGCGAGCGATCAGGTCCTGGTCGACGTGGCGGCGCACGAGGCCCCAGCTGCCGACCAGCCGCAGGGCCGGCACGGCCACCAGCAGGGTGCCACCCGCGAGAAAGGTCGTCGGGCGGATGATCGGGCCCCCGTGTCGACGTACGAGGAGGTCGCTCGACCGCAACGCCACGAACTCCGCGGCGCGCCCGACCATCGGGGCCCGGAGGACCGCCGCACCGATCCACAGATCGAGCAGGTGATGCGGACCGTAGTGGTCGTCGTCGTCCCACTTGACGATCTCGTCGTGCGTCGCGCGCTCGGACAGGTCCGCCAGCACGCCACCGAAGACCCGATCGGACGCGAACTCGAACGCCTCGATCGTCGAGATCGCACCGCCCGGCAACAGCAGGTCGGACCGGAGCGCAGCGACCGATCCAGCGTGCAGGCCGATCAGGAGCTCGACCGCGACACCTTGCTGATCGCGGATCTGAGCGATCGCGGCCGGCAAGGTCTCGGGACGCTTGGTCGACATCACGACCGTCATCCGCCGAGGCCCACCGCTGCCGCCCACCAGCTCCCGGAGCTGACCCGCTGCGAGCCGGGTGAGGTCCTCGTCCCTGCATCGCCGCGCCCTGTGGAGGTCGATCGAGGTCAGTCCATCGAGCTGGACGGGGCCATCGGCGGTCGCGATGGGCCGTCCCGACAACAGCACTGCGATCGCAGCCAGCCGGTCGGAGGGCTCGAAC
>CBFCWS010000300.1:0-4124 GCA_965601765.1 uncultured Ilumatobacter sp.
TCGGGTGACGGTCGGGTGACCGGTCGGGTGCCGGGTCCGAGCCGGTGTCGACCGTCGCGCCGAGGGATCGTCGACGTTGGCGACCCGTGTGGGCCGGCGTAGCATCGTGGAGGCCTCTCGGCGGGGTTCGCGCCCCACCGTACGGCGGTCGTCCGGTACCCGCCGGCGCCAACCCACCCCATGGTCGTGATCTCCCCGAGGGAGCACTCCCGGCTCAGAGACGGAACGAGGTTCCATCGCATGCCCACCATCCAGCAGCTCGTCCGTCAGGGGCGCAGCTCGAAGTTCACCAAGGCCAAGACGCCGGCCCTCAAGGGTTCGCCGCAGCGCCGTGGCGTGTGCACCCGCGTGTACACCAACACCCCGAAGAAGCCGAACTCGGCGCTCCGCAAGGTCGCACGTGTGCGCCTGTCGAGCGGCATGGAGGTCACGGCCTACATCCCCGGTGAGGGCCACAACCTCCAGGAGCACTCGATCGTGCTCGTGCGCGGCGGTCGCGTCCGCGACCTCCCCGGCGTGCGCTACAAGATCATCCGCGGGGCCCTCGACGCCGCCGGAGTGAAGAACCGCAAGCAGGCCCGCAGCCGGTACGGCGCGAAGCAGGAGAAGTGATCGATGCCCCGCAAAGGTCCCGCCCCACGCCGTGAGCTGGTCCCCGACCCGATCTACCGGTCGGTCGTCGTCACCCAGCTCGTCAACAAGGTGATGCTGCACGGCAAGCGCTCCATCGCCGAGAAGATCGTCTACGACGCGATGGACATCATCGCCTCGAAGACCGACGACGAGCCGCTCGAGACCGTCAAGCGGGCGGTCGAGAACGTCAAGCCGCCCCTCGAGGTGCGCAGCCGCCGCGTCGGTGGTGCCACCTACCAGGTGCCCGTCGAGGTCCGCCCCCGTCGCGCGTCGACGCTGGCGATCCGCTGGATCGTCGACTTCAGCCGCGCTCGTCGCGAGAAGACGATGGCGCAGTGCCTGGCCAACGAGCTCATGGACGCCGCCAACGGCCTCGGCGCCGCCATCAAGAAGCGCGACGACATGCAGAAGATGGCCGAGTCGAACCGCGCCTTCGCCCACTACCGCTGGTGACGTGGACGGGGAGGGCTCGGCCTTCCCCGTCCACCGTCCCCTGGCCCGGGCACAGGTCGTGCATCTCCCGTGCAGACCGGTCGGGCCGCACGACCGAGCGCGCCACGCCGCGACGCAACGCCTTCACGCATTGCGCGTCCTTCCCCGGGGTTGTACGTTCGGGACCCTGGTGTGATCGCTCGCGATCACGGCAGCCAGCGACATCGAACATGGGGGTGTTCACGTTGAACGTGCAGTCGATCATCGGGCGCAAGGGCACCGACGTTGCCACCATCGACGCCGGCGCGTCCCTCGCCGACGCGGTCAGCGAGCTCGGCGCGCGCCGGATCGGTGCGCTCGTGGTGTCACCGGACGGTCGCCGCATCGAGGGGATCATCTCCGAGCGCGACGTCGTGGCGGCGGCGGCCACCGACGGCGTCCGCGCGCTCGACCGCACGGTCGGCAGCGCCATGTCGGTCGACGTCGTGACCTGCCGGCGCGGCGACGGCGTCGATTCACTCCTCGCACAGATGACCGAACGGCGCATCCGCCACCTGCCCGTCGTCGACGACGACGATCAGCTCATCGGCATCGTGTCGATCGGCGACATCGTCAAGGCCCGCCTGACGTCGCTCGAGCTCGAGAACCAGGCGCTCGCCGAGTACATCTCCGGGCGCTAGCGAGCCGCCCCACCCGGCACCGGGGTGCGACCCGAGAGGTCCGCACGGTTGTCGTCGGCGCCCCGATACACTTGCCAGCCGTGTTCGGTGGCGCTCGGCGCCCCCCGAACCAGTTCCTTGAGAGTTCGAAACCCCGAGAGACGGAAGTGACCTGACGATGGCCAAGCGTGAGTTCCCCCTCGAACGCACCCGCAACATCGGCATCATGGCCCACATCGATGCCGGCAAGACCACCACGACCGAGCGCATCCTCTACTACACGGGGAAGAGCTACAAGATCGGCGAGGTCCACGACGGCGCCGCCACCATGGACCACATGGCCCAGGAGCAGGAACGCGGCATCACGATCACCTCCGCGGCGACGACCTGCGCCTGGAACGACCATCGCATCAACATCATCGACACCCCGGGCCACGTCGACTTCACGATCGAGGTCGAGCGCTCGCTGCGCGTGCTCGACGGCGCGGTCACCGTGTTCGACTCCGTCGCCGGCGTCGAGCCCCAGACCGAGCAGGTGTGGCGTCAGGCCAACAAGTACAACGTGCCGCGGTTCTGCTTCGTCAACAAGATGGACCGCATCGGGGCCAACTTCTACCGCACCGTCGACATGGTCCGCGACCGCCTCGAGGCGACGCCACTCGTCGTGCAGCTGCCCGTCGGCGCCGGCGGCCCCGAGTCGAACGAGCCGTTCGTCGGCCTCGTCGACCTGGTCAAGATGAAGGCCCTCATCTGGCAGGACGAGGAGCTCGGTGCGAAGTGGGACGAGATCGACATCCCCGAGCACATGGTCGAGCAGGCCAACCAGTACCGCGAGCAGCTGATGGAGACCATCGCCACGGAGGACGAGGCGCTCCTCGATGCCTATCTCGGCGGCGAGGAGATCTCCGAGAAGCAGATCATCCAGGCGATCCGCCAGGGAACGCTCAACCACTCGTTCGTGCCGATGCTGTGCGGTTCGGCGTTCAAGAACAAGGGCGTCCAGCCGATGCTCGACGCCGTGATCGACTTCCTGCCGTCGCCGCTCGACGTACCGGCGATCAAGGGCACCAACGCCCGCGGCGACGAGGAGATCACCCGCGGCCCCAACGACGACGGGTTCTCGGCGCTGGCGTTCAAGATCGTCGCCGACCCCTTCGGCAAGCTGACGTACTTCCGGGTCTACTCGGGCGAGATCAACAAGGGCGACGAGGTCTACAACTCCACCAAGGAGAAGCGCGAACGGCTCGGTCGCATCCTGCTGATGCACGCCAACCAGCGCGAAGACCTCGATGTCGCGATGGCCGGCGACATCGTCGCCGGGCTTGGCTTCAAGGACACGACGACCGGCGACACGCTGTGCGACCGCGACGACATCGTGATCCTCGAGCGCATGGAGTTCCCCGAGCCCGTCATCCACGTCGCGATCGAGCCCAGGACCAAGAGCGACCAGGACAAGCTCGGCAAGGCGATGAAGTCGCTGTCCGACGAGGACCCGACGTTCCGCATCCGGACCGACCACGAGACCGGTCAGACCGTGATCTCGGGCATGGGCGAGCTCCACCTCGAGGTCCTCGTCGATCGCATGCAGCGCGAGTTCAACGTCGAGGCGACGATCGGCAAGCCGCAGGTCGCCTACCGCGAGACGGTGACCAAGACCGTCCCCAGCCACGAGTACCGCCACGTCAAGCAGTCGGGTGGTTCGGGACAGTTCGCGGTCATCAAGCTGCGCGTCGAGCCCAACCCCGGCGGCGGCTTCGAGTTCGCTGACGAGATCACCGGTGGTCGCGTGCCGCGCGAGTACATCGCCCCGACGGGGCAGGGCGTCGAGGCCGGCCTGGAGAGCGGCGTGCTCGCCGGGTTCCCGATGGTCGACGTCAAGGTCACCCTGGTCGACGGGCAGTACCACGACGTCGACTCCTCGGAGATGGCGTTCAAGATCGCCGGCCAGGCCGGGATCAAGGAAGCCGCCGGAAAGGCCGGTGCGGTGCTGATGGAACCGATCATGCAGGTCGAGGTCGTCACACCCGAGGACTACCTCGGCGACGTCGTCGGCGACCTCAATCGCCGCCGCGGTCAGGTCGAGGGGATGGAAGCGGTGGGCAACACCCAGACCATCCGGGCCAAGGTGCCCCTGTCGGAGATGTTCGGGTACTCGACCGATCTCCGCTCGGCCACCCAGGGTCGCGCCAACTACACGATGCTGTTCGGCCAGTACGAGCAGGTCCCCCAGAACGTCCAGGAAGAGATCGTCAAGCGCGTGCGCGGCGAGTGACCGGACACCGAGTTCAACAGATCAATCCGAACAACAGTCATCAGACAGAAAGCACTACGAGGAAAGCTGGACAATGAGCAAGGCGAAGTTTGAGCGTACGAAGCCGCATGTGAATATTGGCACGATGG
>CBFCWS010000301.1:0-4108 GCA_965601765.1 uncultured Ilumatobacter sp.
CGGTCACGTCGAGCTCGAACACCGGGATCGCACGGTCGTCGCGGGTGGTGAGCTTGCGCGCGGTCCGTCGCGTGAGGCTGAGCGCCCGGCCCGCCCCCGTGAGCACGATGTCGGCGCCCTCGTCGAGCGCGATCTGCGCGACCCCGTAGGCGAGCGAGGCGTCGGTGAGGACACCCGTGATCACGATCTTCTTCCCGGCGAGGATTCCCATGGGCCGCAAGGTAGCCGCGGCGCGGTGGCGTCGGGGCTCCCTGTCGGCGTGCATCCGCCCACCCCGACCTGCAAGGCTCCGCACATGCGTATCGGAGTGATCGGCGGCAGTGGACCAGCAGGAAGCGCACTGGCGGCTCGCCTGGCGAGCGTCGGGTACGAGTCGGTGATCGGATCCCGCTCGAAGTACCGGGCGATGGAGACGCGCGACGACTTCGTCGAGCGCTTCCCCGACATCGAGGATCGGCTCACGTACGGCGACAACGCGGCGGCGGCCGACTGCGACCTCGTCGTGATCGCGACACCGTGGGACTCGGCGGCGACGATGGCGCAGACGCACAGTTCCTACCTGCGCGGCAAGATCGTCGTGTCGATGGCGAACGCGCTCGTCCGGGTCGGCAAGGAGTTCCAGCCGCTGCTGCCGCCGCGCGGGAGCGTCGCGGCCCACGTGCAGGCCGCCGTGCCCGACTCGAAGGTCGTCGCGGCGTTCCATCACCTCCCGGCCACCGAGCTCGGTCACCTGGGCGACCCGATCGACTCCGACGTCCTGATCTGCGGCGACGACCCGGCGGCGGTGCGCACGCTGTTCGAGATCGTCTCGCACGTCCCCGGTTGCCGCCCGCTCGACGCCGGTGAGCTGTCGAATGCGATGGCGATCGAAGCGTTCACCGCCGTCCTGCTCCAGCTCAACGTCCGGTACAAGACTCGGGTTGCTCCCAAGATCGCGGGAATCAAGGGAGACCCGCGCGCTGTTGCATCCTGATCGATGGGAACCCTGCACCTGTACGACACCGCACGTCGGGCGATCGTCCCGTTCACACCCGGTGAGCAGGTGCTCATGTACATCTGCGGCATCACCCCGTACGACGCGACGCACCTCGGTCACGCGGCGACGTTCGTCTCCTACGACGTCCTCGTCCGTCATCTGCTCGACAAGGGACATCTCGTCAAGATGGTCCGCAACGTCACCGACGTCGACGACCCGCTCTTCGCCAAGGCCCGCGAGCTCGGCATCCACTACCTCGATCTCGCCGCCTCCGAGGAGGCCCGCTTCGAGCGCGACATGGAGGCGCTGAACGCACTCCCGCCCGACGCCACGCCGCGGGCATCGTCGGCGATCGCCGACATCCGCGGCTTCATCGGCATGGTGCTCGATCGCGGCTTCGCCTACGAATCCGGGGGTTCGGTCTACTTCGACGTCACGCGGCACGACTCGTTCGGATCGCTGGGCAACTACACCGAAGCCGAGATGCTCGACCTCGCCCGCCAGCGCGGCGGCAACGTCGACGATCCGTGCAAGCGCCACCCGCTCGACTTCGTCCTCTGGCAACCCTCCGCGCCCGACGAGCCGTCGTGGGACACCATGTGGGGTCCCGGCCGCCCCGGCTGGCACATCGAGTGCTCGGCGCTGGCGCTCCGCGAGCTCGGCACGACCATCGACCTGCACGGCGGTGGCGCCGATCTCATCTTCCCGCACCACGAGAGCGAGCTCGCCCAGTCGGAGGCCGCCACCGGGGAGCCGTTCGTCCGGCACTGGATGCACACCGGCCTGATCGCCAAGGACGGCGAGAAGATGTCGAAGAGCCTCGGCAACCTCGTCTTCGTCGACGAGCTCCGCGAGCGCTACGAGCCGGCGGCGATCCGGCTCGGCCTCATCGAGCACCACTACCGCTCGGAGTGGGAGTGGGACGACGGTCTGATCGACCGCAACGCCGAGCGGCTGGAGCGCTGGCGGCGCGTGTCGGCCGACCGGACGCACGCGGGTGCGTCGAACGACGTGATCGACGCTGTGCGGACCCACCTCGACGACGACCTCGACACGCCCGGTGCCGTTCGGGCGATCGACGAAGCCGCCGCAGTCGGTGACGACGTCGCCTCGGCCGCCGCGCTGCTCGGCGTCGCGCTGGCGCCGTGACACCCGAACGCCGGTGACATCCGAACTTGACGTGCGGGCAACGCGGCGAACACCGCCGGACCCTGTTCATCGCCACGTCGATGCCCTACAGTCGCCCGCATGACGAGCGTCGAGCAGGGAGAGAACAAGCTCCAGTCGCGCACGCGCTCGATCGCGCGACCGATCGCCGACTTCCTCTGGGACATCGAGCGGCGGGGCTACGAGCGCCTCCCGGAGACCGGCCCGGCGATCCTGTGCCCGAACCACGTCAGCTTCCTCGACTCGGCGTTCCTGATGCTGACGGCGCCGCGCAACATCAGCTTCGTCGGCAAGGCCGAGTACCTCGACGACTGGAAGACGAAGTTCCTGTTCCCGGCGATGGGCATGATCCCGATCGATCGGTCCGGCGGGTCGAAGAGCCAGGGCGCGCTGGAGGCCGCCGAGCAGGTTCTCCGACGTGGTGAGCTCTTCGGCATCTTCCCGGAAGGCACCCGCAGCCGCGACGGCAACCTGTACAAGGGACGCACCGGCGCCGCCCGGCTGGCGATGACGATCGGCTGTCCGATCTTCCCGGTCGGCATCGTCGGCACCGACGACATCCAGCCGATCGATGCCAAGATGCCCAGGCTGCGCGGGGGATGCTCGATCACGATCGGGCGCCCGATCAAGCCGCAGCGCTACGTCGGGCGCGGCCCCGACCACCTGGCCTGGCGGTCGATGATCGACGAGGTGCTGTTCGAGATCCGCGAGATGACCGGTCAGACGTACCGCAACGTGTACTCCGGCCAGGACGAGGACGACGAGTTCGAGCCGGCCAAGATCGGCACGGTGCTCGATCCCCCCGCCGCCTCCGACGGCGTCGTCGTCGAGCGCCACCTCGTGGCGGTCGGCTGAGTCGACGCCCGAAACGTCGCCGAGGTTGGTCGCACCGCCTCGTAGGCTGTGGGCCGCCATGTCGAACATCACCATCTCCCTCCCGGACGGCTCCGAGCGAGAGCTACCGGCCGGTTCGACGTCGCTCGACCTCGCGGCGTCGATCGGCTCGGGTCTCAGGAAGGCCGCGGTCGCGGCAACGGTCAACGGCACCGACACCGACCTCGACCGGGAGCTGTCCGACGGCGACACGGTGGGGATCGTCACCAAGGACACCGAGGCGGGACGTCACGTCCTGCGGCACTCGACCGCACACGTCCTCGCGCAGGCGGTGACCCAGCTCTACCCCGGCGCGAAGTTCTCGATCGGACCGGCGATCGAGAACGGCTTCTACTACGACTTCGACCTCCCCGACGGCCGGACCTTCCACGAGGACGATCTCGAGCGGATCGAGGCGCGGATGCGCGAGATCGTCAAGCAGAACCAGCCGTTCGTCCGCAGCGAGCACACGATGGAGGAGGCCAGGGAGTTGTTCGCGGATCAGCCGTACAAGGTGGAGATCATCGACCGGGTCGAGTCGGCGAGCGGGGACGATCTCGACGCCGGCGAGGTGTCCGGCGACGGGCTGATCAGCGCGTACCGCAACACCGACGAGTTCGTCGACATGTGCGTCGGCCCCCACGTGCCCTCGACGGGCCGGCTCGGGTTCTTCAAGTTGCAGAAGGTAGCGGGTGCCCACTGGCGCGGGAACGAGTCGGGCAAGATGCTCCAGCGGATCTACGGCACCGCCTGGGAGTCCAAGCAGGCGCTCGCCGATCACCTGCACCAACTCGAGGAGGCCGCCAAGCGCGACCACCGCAAGCTCGCGACCGAGCTCGATCTCTTGAGCTTCCCGAGCGAGCTCGGCGGGGGCCTCGCGGTCTGGCACCCGAAGGGCGCGATCGTGCGCAAGCTGATGGAGGACTTCAGCAGGCTCCGCCACGAGCAGGGTGACTACGAGTTCGTCTACACCCCCCACCTCGCGAAAGCGGGCGTGTTCGAGACCTCGGGTCATCTCGAGTGGTACGCGGACGGGATGTACCCGCCGATGGAGATGGACAACGGCACGTACTACATGAAGCCGATGAACTG
>CBFCWS010000302.1:0-4080 GCA_965601765.1 uncultured Ilumatobacter sp.
TACGGAGACGCAGCCGAGCTCGCGAGCAAGCTCGACAAGGTCATCACGGGGCTCGAGACCGGCAACGACGCCGTGTTCCGCATGCTCCGCCAGCAGGGCGTGTTCGTCGGCCGCGGGCCGGCGCCGAAGACGGCATTCCTCTACACGGGCCAGGGTTCCCAGTACGTCAACATGATGAAGGGTCTCCGCGACGAGGAACCGATCGTCGCCGACACGTTCCGACGGGCCGACGAGGTGATGACCCCGCTGCTCGGTCGGCCGCTCAGCAGCTACATCTTCGTCGACGGCGACGACCCCGCCGCCGTCAAGCAGCTCGAGAACGAGCTCCTCCAGACCGAGATCACCCAACCGGCCGTGCTCGCCACCGACACGAGCATCCACAAGATGCTCGCCGCCTACGGGATGCACCCCGACATGGTGATGGGTCACAGCCTCGGTGAGTACGGAGCGCTCGTGGCGGCGGGTTCGCTCACCTTCGAGGCAGCCCTCGAGGCGGTCAGCGCGCGCGGCAAGGAGATGGCCACGCTCGACGTCCCCGACAAGGGTGCGATGGCTGCGGTGTTCGGTCCGATGACCGAGATCCAGCGGATCGTCGATGCGACCCCCGGATACGCCGTGGTCGCGAACATCAACTCGAACAACCAGGCAGTCGTCGGTGGGGCCACGGTCGCCGTCGAGGCAGCGGTCGACAGCTTCAACGCCGCCGGCATGCAGGCGATCCGGATCCCGGTCAGCCACGCGTTCCACACGTCGATCGTCGCGCCCGCATCGGTGCCGCTCATCGCATCGCTCCGACGGCTCGACGTGCGACCCCCGAGGATCCCGATCATCGCCAACGTGACCGGCGACTTCTATCCGTCCGATGCCACGACCGAGACCATGCTCGACGTGCTCGGCAAGCAGGTCGCATCGCCCGTGCAGTTCGTCAAGGGTCTCGACACGCTCTACGACGCCGGTGCACGCGTGTTCGTCGAGGTCGGCCCCAAGCGAGCGCTGCACGGCTTCGTCGAAGACGTCCTCGGCGACCGCGACGGCGTGCTCGCGCTCTACACGAACCATCCCAAGTTCCCCGACGCGGTCGCGCTGAACGTGGCGCTCTGCGGGCTGTGGGCCTCCGGTATCGGCTTCGACGAGCCGGCGCCTGTCGCGGCGGCCGCGCCGGTCGCGAGCGCAGCCGCCCTTCCGGCCACGTCCAGCGGTGCCCCGACCGATCGGATCATGCAACTCGGCCAGCTGTTCGCCGGCGTGATCGAGGAAGGACTGCGGATCTACGGCGCCGACGAGCCGGCCGTCCCGCCCGCCCCGGCACCGACGCCCGAACCCGCGGCCCCGGCACCGGAGCCCGTCGAGCCGCAGCTCGAGCCGGTCGTCATCACCGGTGCGGCCCTCGGTCTGCCCGGGGTGGAGCGCGTGTTCGACGATGAGAACGTGGCGCGCATCCTCGACGGCCAGCAGTTCATCACCAACCTGCCCGCCGAAGTCCGCGAGCGCATGGCCGACATGCACATCACGCGCGTCGTCAAGGACGCGAGTGGCGGGGGCAGCTTCGAGACGATCGACGATCCCGCCGAGGTGATCAAGCTCGCCGGCCGGCACGCGCCCTTCGACGTCGTCGAGGAGTTCGGCGTCGAGGCGAGTCGTGACGAGGCCCTCGACACGACCACCCGGATGGCCATCGGTGCCGGTCTCGACGCGATGCGCGACGCCGGTATCCCGCTCACCATGCGGTACAAGACCACGACGCTCGGGACCGAGTTCCCCGACCGTTGGGGGCTCCCCGACGAACTGCGTGACGACACGGGCGTGATCTTCGGCAGTGCATTCCCGGGTTACGACCGTTTCGCGGAGGACATCGAGGCGTTCGCCGCCGACAAGGCCCGCCGTGACCACCTGCTCGCCCTCGAAGGCGTCCGCAGTTCGATGAACGGCGACGAGGCGATCACCGGCGAGGTCGATCGCCTCATCGCCTCACTGCGTGCGGAGATCGAGGAGAACCCATACCAGTTCGATCGCCGGTTCCTCTTCCGCGTGCTGTCGATGGGCCACTCGCAGTTCGCCGAGTTGATCGGCGCCCGCGGGCCCAACACGCAGATCAACGCCGCGTGCGCCTCGACCACGCAGGCCGTCGCGCTCGCCGAGGACTGGATCCGCGCCGGTCGCTGCCGCCGCGTGATCGTCGTGGCGGCCGACGACGCCACCAGCGACCATCTGTTCCCCTGGGTCGGCAGCGGATTCCTCGCCAGTGGTGCCGCAGCCACCGACGAGAACGTCGAAGACGCGGCCACGCCGTTCGACCGTCGGCGTCACGGCATGATCGTCGGCATGGGCGCCGCCGCCCTCGTCGTCGAGACCGCCGACGCGGCGGCCGAGCGCGGTCTCCAGCCGATCTGCGAGGTGATCGCGTCGGTCACCGCCAACTCGGCGTTCCACGGGACCCGACTCGACGTCGAGCACATCGATGCCGTCATGGAAGCGCTCGTCTCGCAGGCCGAAGGCCGTGGGCTCGACCGCTCCGAGATCGCATCGTCGATGATGTTCGTGTCACACGAGACCTACACCCCGGCGCGGGGCGGCAGCGCAGCCGCGGAGATCAACGCCCTCCGCCACACCTTCGGCGATTCCGCTGATCAGGTCGTGATCACCAACACCAAGGGCTTCACGGGTCATGCGATGGGTGCCGGCATCGAGGACGTCGTCGCCGTCAAGGCGCTCGAGACCGGCATCATCCCGCCGGTGCCGAACTACCGCGAGCCCGATCCCGACCTGGGTGCGCTCAACCTGTCCACCGGTGGGAGTCAGCCGGTCCAGTACGCGCTCCGCCTCGCGGCGGGCTTCGGCTCACAGATCGCGATGGCGCTGCTCCGCTGGACGCCGACGGCCTCGGGGCAGCGGCGCGACCCGCGCCGGCTCGGCTACGAGTACCGGATCGTCGACCAGCAGCTGTGGCAGCGTTGGCTCGACCGGCTCGCCGGTCGCGACGGCGCCGTCGTCGAGGTCGACCACCGGCGGCTCCGCATCGCCGACACCGCCCCGCCCGAGCGCGCCGGCCACGTCTCGCACGTGCCGGTTCCCTACGCCGGACGCCTCGGACAGGTCGACGCAGCGGTCGTCGCGCCTGCACCTGCCCCGGCTCCGGCACCCGCCGCGGCTCCGGCACCCGCCCCGGCGCCGGCACCCGCCGCAGCTCCGGCACCCACCCCGGCTCCCGCACCGGTCGCCGCTGCACCGAGCGGGGACGAGGTGCTGGCGACCGTCACCGGCATCGTGTCGGAGATGACCGGCTACCCGGCCGATCTGTTGGATCCGGATCTCGATCTCGAGGCCGATCTGGGTGTCGACACGGTGAAGCAGGCCGAGGTGTTCGCCGGAGTGCGTGAGCACTACGGAGTCGAGCGCGTCGAGACGCTGCAGCTGCGTGACTTCCCGACGCTGCGCCACGTGGCCAACTGGGTGCGCGACGCGGCCGGTCTGCCCGAGGCCACCCCGGCGGCCCCTGCCCCGGCTGCCGCACCGGCGCCGTCGGCCCCGGTCGCGGCGCCGATCACCGCCCCCAACGCCGACGAGGTGTTGGCGACCGTCACCGCGATCGTCGCGGAGATGACGGGCTATCCGGCCGATCTGTTGGATCCGGATCTCGATCTCGAGGCCGATCTGGGTGTCGACACGGTGAAGCAGGCCGAGGTGTTCGCGGGAGTGCGTGAGCACTACGGGGTCGAGCGCGTCGAGTCGCTGCAGTTGCGTGACTTCCCGACGCTGCGCCATGTGGCCAACTGGGTCCGTGACATGGCCGACCTGCCCGAGCCGGCCTTCACGACCGCTCCCGCCGCTGCGCCGGCCGCGCCGGTCGCCGCCGTGCCCGCCGCTGCTGCGGTCACCGTCGACGAGGTGCTCGACACGGTGACGGGCATCGTCGCCGAGATGACGGGGTATCCGGCCGATCTGTTGGATCCGGATCTCGATCTCGAGGCCGATCTGGGTGTCGACACGGTGAAGCAGGCCGAGGTGTTCGCCGGAGTGCGTGAGCACTACGACGTCGAACGCGACGAGTCGCTCCAGCTGCGTGATTTCCCGACGCTGCGC
>CBFCWS010000303.1:0-4074 GCA_965601765.1 uncultured Ilumatobacter sp.
GGATCGGCTGCGCCTGCCGTGCTCGCCGCCTCCGCTGCGCTTCGGCGCTCGCCTGACCAACAGTCGAGCGTATGCCGAGCGCTGACTTCGTCGACCGGGTCGGTGAGCTCGTCGTCGGGAGGCGGCGGGAGCTCGAGCTCGTCGCGGCCGCGCTCGCCGCCGACCGGCACGTCGTGCTCGAGGGCCCGCCCGGCACCGGGAAGTCGACGATGCTGCGTGCCGTCGCCCGGCACCTCGGGATCGGCTTCGAGTTCGTGGAAGGCAACGCCGAGCTGACGCCCGGTCGTCTGGTCGGACACTTCGATCCCGCCCGGGTCCTCGCCGACGGGTACGACCCCGACGTCTTCGTCGACGGCCCCCTCGTCGCTTCGCTCCGGACCGGATCGCTGCTCTACGTCGAGGAGATCAACCGGGTGCCGGAGGAGACGCTCAACGTGCTCGTCACCGTGATGAGCGAGCGGGAGCTCCACGTGCCCCGCCTCGGGACCATCGAGGCGGCCGCCGGGTTCCGGCTCGTCGCCGCGATGAACCCCTTCGACGCCGTGGGGACCGCACGCATCTCCGGCGCGATCTACGATCGGATGTGCCGCATCGCGCTCGGCTACCAGGACGCACACGACGAGTGCGAGATCACCCGCTCGCACCAGCCGGGCCTCGACGAACGGTTCGTCGATGCCGTCGTCGACCTCGTCCGGGCGACGCGCAGCCACCCCGACGTTCGCGTCGGCTCGTCGGTTCGCGGCGCCATCGACATGGTGGCGGTCGCCGTCGAGCTCGCGGCGCTCCGGTCGACCGGCGCCGACGACGAGGTGACGAGCCTCGACGCTGCGCTCGTCGCGCTCAGCGGGCGCATCAAGGTGCGCGAGGGGTGCGAGCGTACGCCGGAGGACGTCGTCACCGAGCTGTGGCACAGCGTGTTCGGACCGGCGCCTCGCGACGAGGGAAAAGCGGTCGCCCCGGCCGGGGCGACCAACCGGAGCGGGGCGGATCACCACCCCAGGTAGCCACCGGGGAGGACGCGGATGCCGCCGTCGACGCTGCCCAGCGCTCGACGACGCTGCGGCGCGACCTCGCCGGTTCGGCGCTGTTCGAGGCGGTGTCCCCCGAGCTCGGTGCGCTCGACGAGGTGGTCGTCGAGTCGGCGATGGGCGTCGATCCCGACGAGATGCTCTCGCTCCTCGCAGCGATGTCGGCGGCGACGGACGAGCGGTTGCGGGAGCGGGCGCGTCAGCTCGCCGCGCGGATCTTCATCGACATCTCCCGCGATCGGCGCCCGGATCGACGCGGCGTCGGACGCATCACCACGCAACCGTTCCGGCCCGACGGCGGCGATCTCGACATCGACGCGAGCATGGCCGAGCTGGTCGAGGCGACGGCGATGCGACGGGCGATCGATCCGAGCGGGCTGTCGATCCGTGGATGGTCGAAGCCGTCGATCGCATGGTGTCTGTGCGTCGATCGGAGCGGGTCGATGCACGGTCGTCCGCTCGCGACCGCAGCGCTCGCCGCCGCCGCGGTCGCGGCCCGGGCCGAGGGCGCGTACGCCGTGCTGTGCTTCGCTCGCGACGTCGTCGCCGCCAAGGCGATCTGGGAGCAGCGAGCCACCGACGACGTGATCGACCGCGTCCTCGCGTTGCGCGGACACGGGACGACGGACGTCGCCGGCGTGCTCCTCGCCGCCGGCGCGCAGCTGCGCACCGTGCCGGCTCGCCGGAGGATCGTGGTCCTGCTCTCGGACTGCCGATCGACCGAGCCCGGCGACGTACACGCCGCGGCGCGCTCGCTGGACGAGCTGGTGATCATCGCTCCCGATGGTGACGATGCGCAGGGCGCGTCGTTGGCGGCAGCGGTCGGCGCGAGGTTCGCGACCGTCGCCGGACCGAGCGCCGTGCCCGCGGCGTTCGCCGCGGTCTTCGACCGCTGACTCCGGCCGCGGGTCCGGTCCGGTCCGGATCCGCTAGTCGCAGACCAGGTCGCGCTCCGGGGCGATCCCGACGGCGTTCTCCTCGGCGACGACGGTCGGCAACGTGGTGGCCGTCGCATCGTCGGGCCGAGTCGTCTCGGTCGGCGTGTCGGCGGGAGCGGTCGTGGTCCCGGTGTCGTCGTCCGATGCCGCGTCGTCCGACGGTGCCGTGCTCGCTGTCGTCCCCGAGGCCATCGCCTGATCGGGGGCCGAGTCGAGCGTGGCGACGCCGCGGAAGACGTCGAGCACCGCCTGCATGTTCTCGTTGTTGATGCGCGGTCGCTCGACCTGGGCGCCCGATGCCGTGGTCTCCGAGGTCGACTCGATGCGGTACGTGGTGATCGTCGACGGATCGAGGCGGCGAAGCGTGTTGCCGAACTCGAGCATGCGCTGGACGGTGAGCCCGACGTCGGTGACGAGGTACTCCCGGTTCGTCTCGATCAGAGCCGTCGCCACGCTCGGGCGGTAGAGACCCTGGTTGATGATCTTGGTCACGATGCGCCGCGCGAAGTCCTGCTGTCGCGAGATCCGGCCGAAGTCGGAGGTGCCGTCGGTGATCCAGTTGTCGCTGAACGGTGGATCCTCGTACTGGTACTTGCGGCTCCTGACGTAGGCGAGCGACATGTCGGCGTCGAGGTCGACGCATCCGGTCTCGGTGACCAGCAGGCCGGATCCGAGGTCGCGCGCCGGGGCCGCGAAGGGGATGGTCACGCCGCCGACCGCACCGACGAGCTCGCGGAAGGCGCAGAAGTCGACCTGGATGTAGTGGTCGATCGGGATGCCGAAGTTGCGGTCGATCGTCTCGATCAGGTTCGACGGATCGTTGCGCCGGAACGTGGAGTTGATGCGGGCCCTACGCCCGCCGGCGACGTCGACGTACAGGTCGCGCGGGAGCGACAGCACGGCCAACTGGTCGTTGGTCGGGTTGGCTCGCCAGATCATGATCGTGTCGCTGCGCTCGCCGATCTCCGCCCGATCGCCGACCGACGGATCGTCGATGCCGCTGCAGTCGTTGTTGTCGGCGCCGACGACGAGGAAGTTGGCCGCATCCGGTTCGGCCAGGACGAGGCTCGTCGGCGGCGGTGACGGATCGTCCGGATCGGTGGGCTCGCCGTCGACGATCACGGTCGACCCGTCGACGATCACCGTCGGGGTCCCGTCCGAGTCGTCGAGCTCGATCGACGTGATGTCGACGAGTTGGCGCTGTGAGAGCGCCCACTGGCCGGTGCCGAGTGCGATCGCCGTCCCGAAGCTGGCCATCGCGGCGACGACGACGACAGCGATGGAGAGCCATTGGAACCAGCTGCGGCGCAACCTCGTCGCCGGCTTTCGGAATCTCACAGCCGAGCAGGGTATCCGCTGCGCTACCCGCTCGGCTGCCACCGCCGGGCCGCTACGGGAGGACGACGACCTTGGTGTACTTCCAGGCCCAGTTCCACATGAACTGCGCGTCGGAGGTCGCCTGGCGAACGCATCCCGCCGACAGCGGCGTGCCGAGCTGGCTCACCGACTGGACCCGGTAGCCGGTCCGGAGGTCGGTCGGGATCTCGTGGAAGCCGATGTTGTCGCCGCCGGGGCCCTTCGTGAATCGGACCATGTATCGCCAGCAGATGTACGGCGACTTGATCGCGCAGGTGTACGACGAGCGCGAGAACACCCGGTAGAAGGCGGGCGGGTCGGAGTAGTACCGCGACGCCGGTTCGATGCCCGTTCGGGAGAGGTTGTTCGGCGTCGGCTGGTTCCAGGTCAGACGACCCGAGACGAGGTGCGTCTTCGCGACCGAGCCGTTCTCGTTGACCGCCCACAACCGCTGCTTCGACTTCGAGTAGACGACGCGGCGTCCCTCGCCCGAGTTGGCCGGTAGCGCCCACGGCGGGGGGACCGTCGTCGGCGGAGGAGGGGTGGCGGCGACCTGCACCCGGTTGCCCCGCGAGCTCGGCTGCCTGCCGACTGCACCGCCGTAGATGCCGTCACCGGTGTCCGCGATCGCGGCATCGTCGGCGACGTCGGCGACGTCGGCGGCGGGTTCGGATCGGGTCGTGCCGGGCGCCGCCGGCTGGGTGGTCGCCACCGGTCGGGTGATCGTGTTCGCAGGTTCGGTGGTGGTGGTG
>CBFCWS010000304.1:0-4037 GCA_965601765.1 uncultured Ilumatobacter sp.
CCTTGATCTGCATCGGGTAGCCGAGCCACCCGAAGATGTCGATGTTGTCCCAGCCCTCCTTGTTGTCGCCGCGGGGCGGGTAGTAGTTGATGCGCACCACGTGGTCGATGTTGCCGTACAGGTCGGGGTACACCTCGGGCTGCAGGATCGTGTCGAGGACGCCGAGCTTGGAGACCTCCTTGGACCTGAAGTTCTCCGGCGCGTCGAGCACCTCGCCGTCGCGGTTGCCGAGGATGTTGGTGGAGTACCAGCCGCGCATGCCGAGCATGCGGGCCTTGAAGCCGGGGGCGAGCATCGTCTTCATCAGCGTCTGGCCGGTCTTGAAGTCCTTGCCGGCGATCGGCACGCCGCGGGTCTCCGCCAGTTCGATCATGCACGGCAGGTCGGTCGACAGGTTCGGGGCGCCGTTGGCGAACGGCACGTCGCTCTGGAGCGCGGCGTAGACGTAGATCTGGGAGGGGGAGATGTTGTCGTGGTTCTCTCGCAGGCCCTGCTCGAAGTCGGCGACGGTGTCGTGGACCTCGCTCGGCTCCTGGTAGGCCTCGGTCGAGCCGCACCACACCATCACGAGGCGGTCGCAGCCGTTCTCCTCCTTGAACCGGGCGATGTCGTCGATGAGGGCCATCGCCTGGTCCCACTTGTTGTCGATCTCCTTGACGCGCACGCCGTCGAGACGGGAGACCCATCCCTGGTCGAAGACGGCCTCCATCGGGATGATGCCCTCCATCTCGCTCGAGATCGAGTCGAGGTCGCGGCCGTCGAGGACGCCGGCGGTCTTGGCGGCCTCCATCGCGTTGGGCGAGATCGGGTCCCACCCGCCGAAGACGATGTCGTCGAGCTCGGCGAGCGGGACGAACTCGCGGATGAGCGGGTTGCGGTTCTCGGCCTTGTTGCCGAGGCGGATGTGCGCCATCTGCGACACCGACCCGATCGGTGCGGCGTGGCCCTGACGGGCGGCGATGACGCCGGCGATGAAGGTGGACGCCACGGCACCCATGCCGGGCGTGAGGACACCGAGCTTGCCGGTGGCGGGAGCGATCTCTCGAGCTGTCATGGACGACATGGTAAGCATCGCGAGACGGTATGGAGCCATCGTGAAGGAAATCTTCACTATCCTGCGTCGGGTGGCCCACGCCGACGTCCTGCCCGACATCTCGATCCGACAGCTCGAGTACCTGCTCGCGGTCGAGCGGGCGCCGACCTGGGCGGCAGCCGCCGAGCAGGTCGGCGTCAGCGCCTCGGCGCTGTCGCAGGGACTGGCGGAGCTCGAGCGCCGGATCGGTGTGTCGCTGTTCGAGAGCGTCGGGCGCCGGCGCGTGCTGCGGGGCGCGGCCCGGCCCGTGCTCGACCACGCCCGCCAGGTCGTCTCGCTCACCGGCGACCTCGTGTCGTGGGCCGAGCGGGTCCGCCGTGCGTCGACCGGCTCGGTGCGCGTCGGGATGATCGACGTCGCCGCGGTCCTGCACTTCCCCGACGTGCTGCGCGAGTTCCGGGCCGAGCATCCCCAGGTCGAGTGGGTGATGAGCGTGGCACCGTCGGCGATGCTCCTGCGCGACCTCGCCGCCGGCGATCTCGACCTCGTCGTCTGCGTCCGGCCCGACGTGACGCCCCCCGGCATCGAGGTCGCGCCGCTGCTCAGCGAGGAGATGACCGTGTTCGCGCCGCCGTCCACCGAGATCGGTCCGCCCGCGACCTGGGGGCCGTGGATCCTGTTCCCGACCGGGTCGCACAGCCGCCGCCTCGTCGAGGACGCGCTGCACGAGCTCGGTGCGCCCGTGCGGGTGGCCGCCGAGAGCCACCAGCCCGACGTGATCGGTCAGATGGTCGAGCTCGGACTCGGCTGGACCGTCCTGCCGAAGGATCCGGGCGTCGCCGCCGACGTCGTGACGGGGCCGACCGTGGTGTCGCGCGAGCTCGTCATCGCCCGCCGATCGACGTCGGTTCACGACCCGGCGGCGCAACTCCTCGCCGATCGCCTCGCCGCCGGCCGCGCCGGTCGGCGCTCGCCAGTCGGCGGCGATCAGATCGTTGCGTGATCTCGTCGGTCCGCCGTGGAGCGAGTGGCGTCCCGTACCGGGCCGTCGCGAACCGCCGACGGGTCGTGACGTGCAGCCGTTGCGGAGGTCCGTTCGGGCCGGGACGGTCTCGGCGCCGGTCCGGCCGGCAGTAGCATCAGCCGGGTTGGACATCGGCGCGACGCGAGCATGACGGTGCCGGGACTGCGACGGCGGGCTCTTCGCGAGGTGCTGATCGCAGCGACGGCGGGTGACCCCGGCCGGGTGGCCGGTTCGATGGATCGCGCTCCCATCGAACAGGTCACCGCCGTCGCCACGTTGCACCGCGTCTGCGGCCCGGTGTGGAGCACGTTGCGCTCCGTGAGTGGCGTGCCCGACCGGGTCATCGCCGAGCTCGGCGACGTATGCACCGCCAACGCGATCCGCCACCTGGGCATCGTCGGCGCGCTCCACGAGGTCGCTGCGCTGTTCGACGAGGCCGAGCTGCGTTGGCTGGCGATGAAGGGACCCGTGCTGTCCGCGCTCTACTACGACGACATCGGCGACCGCGGCTACTCCGATCTCGATCTGCTCGTCGATCATCGCGACTTCTCGGCCGCGGTCCGCCTCCTCGAGGCCGCCGGATACCGCAGCGCGTTCAAGGACTGGCGGTTGGCCGAGAGGATGCTCATCGGGCAGCTCGAGATGTGCCGCGGGTCGGTGCGAATCGACCTGCACTGGCAGCTCCACTACGACTGCGACGTGCGGCGGCCGTACGGATTCCGACCGCACGAGATGATCGGACGCCGTCGTCGCGTCGTCGTGTCCGGCGCCGAGGTGCCGACCTTCGACGCAGTCGACACGATCGTGACGCTGTCGTTCCACGCAGCCCGGTCCGGCGGGCACTCACTCGTGTGGTCGAAGGACCTGGAGCGCGTGCTGGCGGCCGATCGGATCGACCCCGTCGAGGTCGTGCGGGTGAGCCGGTCGGCCCGGTGCGGTCCAGCCGTCGGCGTGATGCTGGCGCGAGCTCGGGATCTGCTGGGCGCGCCCGTCCCCGACGAGGTCGTCGAACAGCTCCTGCCCGCGCCCCTGAGCCTGCTCGAGCGCGTGGCCGGCGTCGTGTCGCCATGCGTGCCCGTGGACGACGGGAGCTCCGGAGCGGTGAGCCGGTTCGTGATGCGATCGATCGGTCCGAGCACCGGAGGTAGCGTGACGGCGATCCCGCCTCGGACGAGGCGCAGGCTGTCGAGGCGGTTCCGTCCGCCGGCGGCGCACGACACCGACGATCCGGTGGAGAAGGCATCGTTCCTGCGGGCCGTGGCGGCTGCCCCCGACGGGTGACGCTCGGCGGCGAGGCCGTAGCCTCCGAGGCGATGAGGCCGGAACGATGAGGTGGCGTCGGATGCGCGACGCCGGGCGCACGATACGTCTCGCCTCGTCCCTCGTCGCCGCCGCCGGTCGCTGGCGGCTGACGGTGATCATCGCGGCGACGTTCGTCACCGCCGGAGCGATCGCCGGTCAGCTGTTCGTCGGCCGTCACCTGTTGAACATGATCGCCGACCCGGCCGGTACGAGCGCTCGCGAGCTCGCGCCGTTCCTCCTGCTGTTGGGCGGGCTGCTCGTGCTGGCGGCCGTCGCCCAGGCCGTGCCGCCTCGAGGAGACTCGCCAACTGATCAGGCTAACCTGATCAGAAACTTGATACATGAAGAGCTGCGCAGGGGCTTGGGTCGCCGTAGTCGCTGCTCTGAGAGGGAGGGCTCTGTGTCCTCCTCCTTTTCGCAGGATGGGTCACGTTCGTCTTGTTCCCGTTCGGTTAGGCGCTCTCGTTCTCCGTCCTCGTCGCGTCACAGTAGGTCCTCCGGCAGGCGTTCACACCATAGTCACGCTCCGTCTTACTCCTCCCACGTGTTGGGAGGTAGCTCTCGTGCACCCCCGTCGTTGTCAAGGCACTCCTTAGTGGTCTCCCCGGCGCAAGTCTCGCGCAGTGCCACCCCTTCGGCTACAGTCAGTCGAGCACCTCCGTCACCGCCTCCTATGTT
>CBFCWS010000305.1:0-4017 GCA_965601765.1 uncultured Ilumatobacter sp.
GGCGCTGATGCGCACCGGCGAGCTTCCTGAACAGGTGGCCCGCCCGGTAAGCGGCGGGATCGCGCAGGGTCGCGAGCCGTGTGACGGCCACCAACGGCGTCCAGACGATGATGACGACCCCGAGCACGAACCACGCCCACACACTGAGGAGCGTGCGGGACACTGCATTGTCGAGCAGCCTGGACATCGCAGCGAGTGTACGTCGATGGCGTGCACAGAGAGACCGTCCGTCATCGGTGCTCGGGTGCGACGAAGAGGTCGCTGGCGGGGCTGGCTCCGGTGATGGCGTCGGCGGCGAGGATCACCGCGGCCGCGGTGTAGGACGTGTGCTCGGCGACCGGGAACACGATCCGATCGGGGTAGACGAGACCGGTCAGGTACGAGCCGTCGTCGAGGCGGTGGCTGCGGGTCCAGGCCAGCAGATCCGCGGCGGTGGCGAAGTCCCCGATCGCGGAGTACGCGAGCGCTGCTTCGGCGGTCTCCGAGGCCGTGATCCAGGGCTCGTCGGACACGCACCGGATCCCGAGACCCTCCATCGCGAAGGTCGACCAACCGTCGGCCAGGCGAGCCTTGGCGGCGACACCGGCGGTCGCACCCGACAGGACCGGGTAGTACCAGTCCATCGCCCAGCGCTCCTTGGGCTCGAACGCCTCCGGGATCTCGTTGATCGCGGCCGCCATCACCTCGGCGGCCTCCGACCAGTCGGGGCGCGGCGATCCCGTCGCCGTCCCGAGTGCGGCACCGCAGCGGAGCGAGTGCTGGATCGACGCCGTCCCGGTGAGGAGTGCGTACTCCCAGGTGCGCGTGCCGTCGGCCTCGATCGCCCACAGGGGCAGGCCGTCCTCGCGGCGCAGACCGACGACGGCGTCGAGCGCCCGCTCGACCGTGGGCCAGATGTTGTCGACGAAGCTCCGGTCGGCGGTGCAGCGCCAGTGGTGCAGCGCTCCGGTGGCGATGTACGCGCAGACGTTGGTGTCGATCTTGTCGACCGACGGGGTGTCGTCGCGCTCGCCGTCGGCGACGTAGTAGTTGTGCCAGGTGCCGTCGGGCCGCTGGATGTCGATCAACCAGTCGTACGCCCGCTCCGCCGCGTCGTGGAGACCGGCGACGTCGAGCGCCATCGCGGCCTCGACGTGGTTCCACGGGTCGCAGTGGCCGCCGGGGAACCACGGGATCATCCCGGTCGCGGTCTGGAGAGCTTCGAGGTGGTGCGCCGACTGGAGGAGCTCGTCGGCCGACAGCACGCCGGGGAGGTCGGGGAGTGTCGTCATCAAGTGGATGCCTGTCGTTTGGTGGCGTAGTGCACGACGCTCTTGCCGAGCACCGGTGCCAGGACCTTCTCGGCGACGCGCGTGCTGCGCGGCCGCTCGACGATGTCCCGTTCGAGGAGCTTCCGGTACCGGACGACGAGGGGGTGGTGGTCGTCGGTCGGTCCGACGGCGCACTTCAGCCACCAGTAGGGGGTGTGGAGGGCGTGCGCCTTGTGGCCACCGGTGATCGTCAGTCCGGCGCTGCGCAGCTTGGCCCGCAGCTCGGTGGCCGTGTAGATCCGGACGTGGCCGCCCGGAACGGTCGGCGCGTGGTACTCGTGGGACAGCCGCCAGGCGATGGTCTCGGGTCCCCAGGCCGGCACGGTGGCCGCGAACCGTCCGCCCGGGCGGAGCACGCGCACCATCTCGGCGATCGCGGCGACGTCGTCCTGGATGTGCTCGAGGACCTCGGAGGTGATCACGACGTCGAAGGTGTCGTCGGGGAACGGGAGCGTTCGACCGTCACCACGGAGCACGCCGGTCAGCCGTTCGGCAGGGATCTCGCCGGTCTCGACCATCGCGTCGAGCGTGTCGCGGGTGTCGACGACCTCGTCGGCGGCGTAGTCGAGGGCGACGACGTCCGCACCCTGGCGGGCGCACTCGAACACGTGGCGCCCGAACCCTGCGCCGACGTCGAGCACCTGTTGCCCGGGCCGCAGCCCGAGCTGATCGAAGCGGATCGTGAGCATCAGGTCCGACCGTTGCGGGACAGCTTGGCGATGTTGTCGGGCATCGCGAGCACCTCGCGGTACTGCTCGACCGTGAGCTCGGCACAGCGTCGCCACGTCCAGCGCTCCAGGACGCGACGGCGTCCTGCGGCACCGACCCGGTCGCGGGCCTCGGGGTGTGCGAGGGCGTGGCGGATCGCACGCGCGAGGTCGTCGGCATCACCGCGGGCGCAGCGGAACACGGTCTCGCCGTCGACGCCGGTCACCTCCGGGAGCGCGCCGCCGTCGGTCGCGACGAGTGGCGTCCCGGAACACATCGCCTCGATCGCCGGCAGACTGAATCCCTCGTAGAGGCTGGGGACGACCGCCAGCTCGGCTTCGGCGTAGAGCTCGACGATCCGCTCGTCGGCGACGCCGGAGACGAACTGGAGGTGGTCGGCGAGGCCGTACTGGTCGATCAGATCCATCGACTTGCCCGGCTTGGGACGCCCGATGATCGTGAGCGACAGGTCGTGCCCGTCGGCGCGCAGCTTCGCCATGGCCTCGAGCAGGAAGCTCAGGCCCTTGATCGCGACGTCGGCCGACGCGGTGGTGATCAGCCGGCCCGGGATCGTCTCGACGTGCTCGAGCGGTCGGAACAGGTCGGGATCGACGCCGACCGGCACCAGGCGCATCGACTCGTGCGGGACGCCCATGTCGTCGTGGATGTCCTGGATCGAGTTCGCGCTGACGACCACGATCCGGGGCAGCTGCGAGGCCACCTTGCCCTGCATCCCGACGAAGCTGTACCAGCGTCCGACCGCCCACCGCTTGTAGACGTTGGTGGCGGCCTCCATCTCGAGGCGGCGGTCCTGGGTGATCGGGTGGTGCAGGGTGGCGACGAGCGGGATCTCGCGTTCGAGCTTGGCGATGCCGTAGCCGAGGCACTGGTTGTCGTGCACGAGGTCGAACTCGCCGAGACGTGGTGTGAGCAGGGCCCGGGCCCGAGCGGAGAACGCGAGAGGCTCGGAGAACTGGCCGGTCGAGAACACGGCCGTCTCGAGGAAGTCGTACCGTGACTTGAACTCCCAGAAGGCCGGGAACCGGCCGGGGTACTGGTCGTTGAAGATGTCGAGGCTCGGCACCTCGGTGAGCGCGACCCGTTCGTCGACGACGGGATAGGGCTGACCGGCGAACACCTCGACCGCGTGTCCGAGGTCGACGAGCGCCTTGGTCAGGTGCCGGGTGTACACGCCCTGACCACCGATGTGCGGCTTGCCCCGATAGGTCAGGAACGCGAGCGACAAGGGGCGATCGTCGGCCGGGGTGGTCACCGTGGCAGGATACAGGTGGCCGTTACCGATCGGTATCTGTGGGAACGGCGGTCAGCAGGCCGGGTCGACGGCGAAGCTGCCGTCGATCACGGCTGCGTTCCCGAAGGTGTCGGCGACCGTCAGCGTCCACGCGTAGTTGCGCAGATCGGGCCGCCCGTCACCGTTCTGGTCGAGCGCGCTCGGCGAGATCGTCGCGCTCCAGGCCCCCGAGGATCCGGTGAACGGCAGCGCCATCGACCCGTTCCCGAGGACGATCCGGCCGCCGATCGTCATCGGTGGTGAGTCGTCGAACGCGACGACGTCCCACGTCATGCCACTGTTCGCCCGGAAGCACTCGCTCGGACCCGGCGATCGGCTGAGGCGGACGATCGGCGAATCGGCGCGCTCGACGAGGACCCGTACCGAGGCCGCCGACGTTCCGCTGCTCACGATGATCTGCGCCGCAGGCTGCGGGCCCTCGGGCATCGCGCTCCGATCGGCCGAAACGGTGAGCACCACCGACTGACCTCCGCCGAGCGCTCCCGATGCGGGGCTGATCGTGACGTGCGACGACGACGACGCGAACCCGGATGGTCCGAACGAGCTGCCCCAGTTCGCGACGACCTCCCCCTGGTTGGTCAGCGTGACGGTCGCCGTCGTGCGCGACGTGCCGAGATCGATCGTCGTGGCCGACAGGACGAGGTCCGGTGGTGCCGGCGGGACGGTCGTGGTCGTGGTCGAGGGCGG
>CBFCWS010000306.1:0-4012 GCA_965601765.1 uncultured Ilumatobacter sp.
ACGAGATCGAACGACCGCGTACGGTGCGCCAGCCACCAGTGCTCGATCGCGATCCGTCCGGGCCGCCAGTCGCGGCGCATCGGCATGGTGACGACGTCGAGGTCCGGGTAGGCCGCCGCGAGCTCGACCGTCCCGAACACGGTCGTCGAGATCCCCTGATCGCCGAGACCGGACAGTCCGCGCAGCTGCCTGACGAGATACTGCTCCGACCCGCCGACACGGCCGGGTACCAGCCAGCAGAGGTTGACCGCGACGCGGATCTCGCGACCGGGCGCTGGGCCGCTACGGCCCGACCGAGCGCTCACCGCGCGACCGCCCGGTAGATCTCGATCATGCGCGAGCCGGTGGCGACCCACGAGAACTCCTGGGCACGAGCACGCCCTGCCGCGCCGAGGCCGGTCCGGTCGGCGAGGGCGAGGGCGATCCCGCGCGTGATCGCAGCCGTGTCGCCCGGGTCGACGAGCACCGCCGCGTCGCCGGCGACCTCGCTGGTCGCGGCCACGGTGCTCGTGACGACCGGGGTCGACTGCGCCATCGCCTCGAGGATCGGCAGGCCGAAGCCCTCCTCCAGGCTCGGGTACGCGAACACCGTGGCGGCTCGATAGAGCGCGGCGAGGTCGTCGGTCGGCACGAAGCCGAGGAACCGGGCCCGGGCGCCGACGACCGACTCGCCCCAACCCTCCGCTCCGGACACGACGAGCGGGAGGGTGTCGGCGAGCGCGGCGACCGCGGCGGCGATGCGGGGGAGGTTCTTGCGCGGTTCCAGCGTCCCCACGTGGAGCACGAACTCGTCGGGGAGCTCGTACCGGCGCCGCACGTCGGCCACCTCGGCATCGGTGGCCACCTTGACGCCGACGCCCCACGGGACCACCTCGATGCGGGCGTGGTCGAAGCCGTGCGCGACCAGCGCGTCGGCGGTCGCCCTCGTCGGGCAGGCGAGCATCCGAAGGTCCCGGCATCGATCGAGCCCGCGCATCATCACCTTGACGCCGTGGGGCGTGAAGCGCTCGGGATGATGGACGAAGTCGATGTCGTGCACGGTGGCGACGTGGGGCAGATCGGTCGCGGCCGGGATCGCCGTCGTCGAGTGGACCACGTCGACCTCGCCGGTGGCACCTTCCACCTTCGGCCAGCCGGCGCGGTTCCACATCTCGTAGAGGAGTGGACGGGCGATCGGGAGCACCCGCACCGTCACCGGTGGCGCGAACGCCGGCAGCGGGGGTCGGCGGTGCCGGCCGGCGACCCCGACCACCTCGACGTCGGCGCGCGCATCGACCTCCCGCACCAGCTCGAGCGCAGCGACCGCCGTCCCGCCGGGGACGGGATGCCAGCACTGCTCGAGCGTCGCGGCGACCCGCAGCGGCTCACCCATCGGCGATCACTCCTGCGGCGATGGCGACGCGGCGGTAGGCGGCGGCGAGCGTGGCGGTCGTCTCGTGCGCGTTGAGGCCGCTCGGGTTGGGGACGACCCACAGCTCGGCGCCCTCGATCGGATCGGGCCGGCGCCCGGGCTCGGCGCCCCGCTCGCCGAATGCCGTCCGATAGGCCGTGATCCCGGCGATCGCGACGACGGAGGGCTCGTGGGTCCGCACGAGATCCCGCAGTGCAGCGGCTCCGCCGCGCAGCTCGTCGGCCGACAGCTCCGACGCCCTGGCCGTCGCCCGCCGCACCAGGTTGGTGATCCCGATGCCCCGCTCGACGAGGTGGCGCCGGTCGTCCTCGGCCATGCCCGCACGACGATCGATGTCGTGTTCGATGACCCCCGCCTCGCGCAGCGCCGGATAGAAGCGGTTCCCCGGGTGGGCGAAGTGCGTCTGGGTCGCTGCGGTCCACAGACCCGGGTTGATGCCGACGAACAGCAGCCGCACGCCGGGACCGACCAGATCGGGCACCTCGGCGTCGCGGAACGACTCCAGCTCGGCACGCGTGAAACCCATCGGCCGCAGGGTAGGCGGTACGACCAAGACGGCGGGATGCCGCACCCGTACCGGCCGCTGTTCGACCTGGAGGCCCGCACCCCGCGGCTCGTCCCGCGATTCGTTCTGTGTCACCGCTTTGGCGGGCGACCGCCAAAGCGGTGACACAGAAACAACCCTCGCCCGCGGTGGTGGGCGTGGTCAGTGAAGGCGGTCGACGAGGTCGGCGAGGGGGTGGCGGTGATGTCGGAGCGGCTGGATGCCTGACATGCGGAGGGCGACGGCGTCGAGGACGCTGTTGGCCGGGCGGGGAGCGGGGCGGGGTGGATGCAGGTCGGCGGTGCCGATCGGCTCGACCTGGTCGGCGCTCCCACCGGCGGCGACGACGATCTCCTGCACGAACTCGTACCAACTGACCGCGCCGCCGTTGGTCACGTGGAACACCCCCGGCCGCCGCTCGACACCGAGCCGGCGGACCATCGGCGCGAGGTCGGCGGTGAACGTCGGACAACCTCGCTGGTCGTCGACGAACCGGAGGGTGCGGTCGGGGTCGTCGGCGAGGAGCTGCAGGACCGTCGCGACCATGTTGTGGCCGTGTTCGCCACACACCCACGACGTCCGGATCGTCGTCGCGGCCGGCCCGGTCTCGTGCTCGCCGGCGAGCTTCGACGCGCCGTAGACCGATCGCGGATCGGGACGGTCCCACTCGTGGTACGGCCGGTCGAGCTCGCCGGAGAACACGTAGTCGGTCGAGATGTTGACCAGGTGGGCACCGGTCCGGTCGGTCGCCTCCCGCAACCATCGGACCGCCAGCGCGTTGTCGCGGTACGCGCGGTCCGGGTCGCCCTCGCACGCATCGACCGCCGTCCAGGCCGCGGTGTTGACGACGACGTCGGGGCGGACCGTCGTCACGACGCCGAGGACCGCATCGCGATCGCCGACGTCGAGGTCCCTGCGGGCGAGGGCGACGACCTCGTCACCGGCCGACTCGGCGACCGACGCGAGGTCGTGGCCGAGCTGGCCACCGGCGCCGGTGACGAGCAGTCGCATCAGCGCGCGACCCGCTCCTTGAGCGGCTCCCACCAGTCGCGGCGGGATCGGTACCAGTCGACGGTGTCGGCGAGCCCGGCTTCGAAGTCGCGCTCGACGCGCCAGCCGAGCGCGGCGACCTTGTCGACGGCGACCGAGTACCGACGGTCGTGCCCGAGCCGGTCGGGCACCCAGTCGATGAACGATTCGTCGCGTCCGGTGAGGGCCAGGAGGCGCATGGTGATGTCGCGATTCGTGATCTCGTTGTGGGCACCGATGTTGTAGATCTCACCGACGCGACCACGCTCACGCACGATCTCGACCGCCCGGTTGTGGTCGGCCACGTGGATCCAGTCGCGGACGTTGCCGCCGTCGCCCATCAGCGGAACCTTGAGCCCGTCGAGCAGGTTGGTCGTGAACAGCGGGATCAGCTTCTCGGGGAACTGGTACGGCCCGTAGTTGTTCGAGCAGCGGGTGACCACGACGGGCAGGCCGTAGGTCGTGTGGTAGCTGAGGGCGAGCAGGTCGGAGCCGGCCTTCGCGGCGGAGTAGGGCGATCGCGGCGTGAGGCGATCCGCCTCGGCGAACGACCCGGCCTCGATCGAGCCGTAGGTCTCGTCGGTCGAGATGTGGACGAACCGGTCGACTTCCGCGCGGCGAGCGACGTCGAGCAGGACGTTCGTCCCGAACACGTTGGTCATCACGAACGCGTACGGGTCGTCGATCGACCGGTCGACGTGCGACTCGGCGGCGAAGTGGACGACCTGGTCGTGGCCGGCCATGTGCTCGGCCACGAGGTCGACGTCGCAGATGTCGCCGGCGACGAAGGTGAACCGGCGATCGTCGAGCACGTCGGCGATCGACGCCAGGTTGCCGGCGTAGGTCAGCTTGTCGAGGATCGTCACCTCGTCGTCGGTGTGGTCGCGCAGCCATCGCACGTAGTTGGATCCGATGAAACCGGCGGCGCCCGTGACGAAGAGCTTCACGACGGCGCCTCGCCGAGCTCGGCCCGCAGCTCGGCGAGCGTGGGCGCGGCACGATCCTTGGCCGACACGCGGGCGTCGTCG
>CBFCWS010000307.1:0-4009 GCA_965601765.1 uncultured Ilumatobacter sp.
CTCTGGACGTTCGAGATCTCCGGCACGATGCCCGACGACCCGCGCCGGCCGTACATCGCGGTCGCCAACCACGAGAGCTTCGTCGACATCCTGCTGCTGTCGCACCTGCCCTTCGAGATGAAGTGGATGTCGAAGAGCGACTTCTTCGGGTATCCCCTCGTCGGGTGGATGATGCGGATGGCCCGCGACATCCGGCTCGAACGGGGCGACCGCGCCTCCGGCGCGCAGGCGCTCGACGAGTGCCGCGACCGCCTCGCCAAGCACGTGTCGGTGATGATCTTCCCGGAGGGCACGCGCTCGCACACCGGTGAGCTCCAGCCGTTCAAGGACGGCGCGTTCTCACTCTCGGTCGAGACGGGCCTGCCGATCCTGCCGATGGCCATCGTCGGCACCCGCGATGCGCTGATCAAGCACGACTGGCGCTTCGGTCGCAGCGATGCAGAGGTGCGGGTGCTCGACCCGATCGAACCCGGCACCGGTCCCGACGCGGTCGACGACCTGCGCAACCGGACGCACGCTGCGATCGCCGCCGCGCTCGCCGACCTCCGCGACGAGCGCCGGAGCTGACGACCGCGCCGTCGCGACGTCAGACCGGCGAGGCGGTCCGGGTGAGCACGCGCAACGATCCGGTCGCCGATCGCTCCTCGAACGCACCGCTCTCGATCGCCGGCAGGTAGATCTCCTCGTACGGCGGTCGACCGCCGTCGGCCGGATCGGGGAAGACGTCGTGGATCGCGAGCGTCCCGCCCGGCGCCACGTGGTGTGCCCAGCTCCGGTAGTCGGTCCGAGCCGCCTCGACCCCGTGACCACCGTCGATGAAGCACAACCCGAGCGGTGTCGACCAGTGCGCGGCGACGGTCGGCGACCGGCCGACGACGGCGACGACGACGTCCTCCAGGCCGGCGGCATGCATCCCCTGTCGGAAGTACGGGAGGGTGTCCATCAACCCGGTGCGGCCGTCGACGACCTCGGGATCGTGGTGCTCCCACCCCGCCTGGTTCTCCTCCGAGCCGCGGTGGTGGTCGACGGCGAACAGCACCGTGCCCGCCCGCCGGGCCGCGTCGCCGAGCCAGATCGTCGAGCGCCCGCAGTACGACCCGACCTCGACCCAGGGGGCCCCCGGGAGGCGCGGACCGGCGTCGAGCGCGGCCGCGTGCAGCGCATCGCCCTCGTCGCGGGGCATGAACCCCTTGGTCGAGATCGCGAGCTCGAACAGTTCCGGTGGGAGCGGCACCCCAGCAGGCTACGTGGCAGCATGACGGCCATGTCCGACGCGCTCGATGCCCTGGTCGCCCTGCTCGATCCGGAGGCGATCGAGGTCAACCTGTTCCGGGGCATCCAGCCCGAGGAGGACCGCCAGCGGGTGTTCGGCGGGCAGGTCGCCGGGCAGGCGCTGGTCGCCGCCTCGCGCACCGTCGATCCACCCACGCGCGCCGTGCACTCGCTGCACGCCTACTTCCTGCGGCCCGGCGATCCCACCATCCCCATCCTCTACGAGGTCGATCGCATCCGCGACGGCCGGAGCTTCACCACGCGCCGTGTCGTCGCGATCCAGCACGGCAAGGCGATCTTCAACCTCCAGGCCAGCTTCCACGATCCGGAGCCGGGCCTCGAGCACCACCTCCTCGCTCCGGCCGACGTGCCCCGGCCCGAGTCGCTCCCGACGTTCCGCGAGCGTCTCGAGCCGTACCGGGATCGTCTCGGGGCGTGGTACCACCGGCCCCGGCCGATCGACGTGCGCTACGTCCCGCCCGACCCCGCCTTCGAGCCGGGCCTCGTCGCCGACGACCAACTCGTCTGGCTGCGCGCCGACGGCTCGCTCCCCGACGACCCGGTGCTCCACGCCTGCATCGTCACCTACGCGAGCGACATGACGTTGCTCGACGCGGCGCTGCGGCCGCTCGGGCGGTCGACGCTGAGCCAGGACCTCATGCTCGCCAGCCTCGACCATGCGATGTGGTTCCACCGGCCGTTCCGCGCCGACGAATGGCTGCTGTACCACATGCGCGCCCTGTCGGCGTCGTCGGCTCGCGGCCTCGCCGGCGGTTCGATCTACACCGACGACGGGCACCTGGTCGTCAACGTGGTCCAGGAAGGGTTGATCAGGGATCTGCGATGAGGAGGTCGATGGTCCTGGTCGCCCTGTCGTTGCTCACGGTCGCGTGCGCCGACGACGCCGGGGACGGCGACGCCGCCACCGACGACCGGCCGAACGCGCCGCAGGTGGAACCGGTCGAGACGAGTCCCCCGGCACCGACCGGGACCGACGCAGGATCCGCCGATCCCGACGTTGCGGGCACGACCGTGACGGACACCCCGGACGGCGCCACCGACGATGCCGCCGCGCCGGCACCCGACGACGACCCGAGCGGTGACCAGACCGCCGAGCAACCGGCTGACGCGCCCGCCGATCCGCCGCCCGACCTCGCGGCGGTCGCGGTCGACCTCGAACCGATCGGCAGGTTCGAGCAACCGGTCGACCTGGTCGAACACGACGGCGCTCTCTGGATCGTCGAGCAACCCGGTCGCGTGGTCCGCCTCGCGTCGGGCAGCACCGACATCGTCGCCGACGTCGCCGATCGCATCTCGGCGGGCGGCGAGCAGGGGCTCCTCGGGATCGCGCTGCGCGACGACCGCGCCTACCTCGACTACACCGATCGCGACGGCGCCACCACGGTGTCCGAGGTTCCGGTCGCCGAGGACGGGACGTTCGACCTGGACGACGAGCGGGTCGTCCTACGGATCGACCAACCCTTCTCGAACCACAACGCGGGCGACCTGCTCATCGATGGGGACGGCAACCTCGTCGTCCCCCTGGGCGACGGAGGGTCGGGCGGCGACCCCCAGCGTCACGGTGCGGATCCGAGCACGCTGCTCGGGTCGATCGTCCGCATCGACGTCACACCGAGCGACGACGCCCCGTACTCGATCCCGGACGACAACCCGTTCGCGGCGGGTGGGCCGGGTCGACCGGAGGTCTGGGCGTGGGGCCTGCGCAACCCGTGGCGGGTCGACCTCGACCCGGTGACCGGCGACCTCTGGATCGCCGACGTCGGCCAGGGCACCCAGGAGGAGATCAACTTCGTACCCGGCGACGGCACCGCGCTCCCCGGACGCGGTGACTTCTACGGCTGGAGCGCGTTCGAGGGTGACCTGGTGTTCAACACCGACGTCGACGGAACGGGTGCGGTCGCACCCGCCCACACCTACGACCACGGCGACGACGGCTGCTCGGTCTCCGGCGGGGCCGTCTACCGGGGCGAGGCGATCGACGGGCTGCGCGGCGCCTATGTGTACGGCGACTATTGCTCCGGACGGCTCTGGGCGTTCGATCCGTTCACCGGTGACAACGTGCTGCTCCGCGACGACCTGACCGGCCTGACGGCGGTTCGGCGCGGCGCCGACGGCGAGCTGTACGCCCTCCAGCACGGTGGCGACGTGTGGCGGATCGTCCCGATCGGCTGACGCGCTCGACGTCGATCTCGGCGCGCTCCGGCGACGCCGACACGAGCCGCACGCGCACCTCGTCGTCCGGGTCGGCCCGCCGCGCGCTCGTCCTGACCAGCACCGCCGATCCCGCTCGACTGCGGCTCGACGAGACCGAGCACCGTCTGCGCCGCGATCATCGCGTCGGCCGCGGTGCCGCTTCACGGGAGGCCGCCTCGGAGTTCTGTGGAAGCCATGACGCGCCCCGACGTCCTGATCGCTTCCACGAACGACCCGCGATGCGGCCGGCGGTGCGACGGGCCCGCCTCAGCGACGGGCACCCATGAACATCGACTTCAGGGCGTCGTAGTGCTCGATCACGTGCCCGGCGCCCAGCACCACCGCCTCGAGCGGCACGTTCGACATCTTGACCGGCACCTCGGTCTCGCGTTCGATCCGCTGCGCGAGGCCGCGCAGCAGGCCACCGCCGCCGACGAGGTACATCCCGCGCACCAGGAAGTCCTGGCTGAGCTCCGGCGGCGCCTTGGCGAGGCACCGCACCACCGACGCGACGATCGACGAC
>CBFCWS010000308.1:0-3978 GCA_965601765.1 uncultured Ilumatobacter sp.
GCACGACCAGCCCGAGGTCGACTGGTCGCTCGGCTGACAGCAGGACATCTGGGGCCTGACCCCAACTGTCCTCGGACAGTTGGGGTCAGGCCCCAGATGTCGTCCCAGATGTCGTCACGATGTGGGACGTGCGCTCGAGGGTGCGGTGCACCGGGCACATGTCGGCGATCTGGACGAGGCGATCTCGCACCGCGTCGTCGAGATCGCCGTCGATGTGGAGCACGCGGGTGAACCGGTCGATCTGGGCGGTGGGTCCGGCGTCACCACCGTCGGCGTCGGTGGCGTGGACCCGATCGTGCGCGACCTCGACCATGATCCGGGTGACGTCGAGGTCCTTGCGGTCGGCGTACATCCGCAACGTCATCGACGTGCACGCACCGAGCGCGGCCCCGAGCATGTCGTAGGGGCTCGGCCCGGCGTCGAAGCCGCCGATCGAGACCGGTTCGTCGGCCAGCCAGCGGTGCGGCCCGACGACGACGTGGTTGAGGAACCGGCCCTGCCCGGTCTCGGCGACGACGACGGGGGCGGTCGCGGGCGGCGGCGGCGCCGCATCGGTCCCGTCGACGTACCGGTCGGCCCACGCGCCGATCACCGCGGCGGCGTACACGGCGTCTCGTTCGTCGGTGAGGAGGTGATCGGCGTCGTCGAGCGACACGAAGCTGCGCGGATGACGGGCGGCGAGGAAGATGTCCTGCGCGTGGTCGATGCCGACCGAGTTGTCGATCGGCGAGTGCATCACGAGCAGTGCCCCGCGGAACTCGCCGGCGGCTTCGACGACTCGCCCGCTGCACAGGTCGTCGATCATGTCCTGGCTGACCCGGAAGCTCCGGCCGGCGAGCTGCACGTCGGCGTCGCCCCGGGCCGCGATCGTCCGGAGCTCGTCGCCGAAGAGCTCGGTGACGTGCCCGGAGTGCGACGGCGCACCGATCGTCGCGACCGCGCGGACCTCGGGGATGCGAACGGCTGCGGCGATCGCCGCCGATCCGCCGAGCGAGTGCCCCACGAGCAGCTGGGGGGCTTCGTGCTCCGCTCGCAGCCAGTCGGCGGCGGCGACCAGGTCGTCGACGTTCGACGTGAAGTCGGTGTTCTCGAACTCACCGCCGCTCGCACCGAGACCGGTGAAGTCGAACCGCAGGACGGCGAGGCCGGCCCGTGTGAGCGTGGAGGCGATCCGGGACGCCGCCCTGAGGTCCTTGCCGCACGTGAAGCAGTGGGCGAACACCGCGAAGGCCCGCGGTGGTTCGGCGGGGAGGTCGAGGCGGGCGGCGAGGCTCTCGCCGGAGCCACCCGGGAACGTGATCCGGGACAGGCGGCGCGTCATGTTCCGCGACCCTAGTTCGGGGCGCGATACTGGCGACCCGTGACCGCGACCTTCGATCCCCGGGGCGAGCAGCAGCTCGGCGCCGGACTCGACGTGTGATCGCAGCCGGCGACCCCGCGTTCGGTCCCACGCTCGCGCTCATCATCGGGGTCGGCATGGCGGCGCAGTGGATCGCGTGGCGCACGCAGATCCCGTCGATCATCCTCCTGCTGTTGAGCGGCCTGCTGCTCGGGCCCGGGCTCGACCTCGTGCAGCCCGACGAGCTCCTCGGCGAGGCGCTGTTCCCGCTGGTGTCGCTCGCGGTCGCGCTGATCCTGTTCGAAGGTGGCCTCGACCTCCCGCCACGGGAGCTGCGGGCGACGGGCACGGTGGTGCGCCGCCTGATCTCGCTCGGCGCGCTGATCACCCTGGCGATCGCGATGTGGGCGGCGCTCCAGCTGTTCGACGTCAGCCGGGGCGCAGCATTCGTCCTGGGCGCCGTCGTGATCGTCACCGGGCCGACGGTCGTCGGCCCGCTGCTGCGCTTCGTCCGCCCGTCCGGCCGCGCCGGCCCGATCCTGCGTGCGGAGGGCATCCTGATCGACCCGATCGGCGCGACGATCGCCCTGATCGCCTTCGAGGTCGCGCTCGCCGGTCAGCCCGACGAGGCGATCACGTCCGTGCTCGAGGTCGTGGCGAGGACCCTGATCGGGGGGTTCGGGATCGGCTTCCTGGTGGCGGTCGTCCTCGACCTCGCCCTCCGGCGCTTCCTCATCCCCGACCACCTCGGCAACCCGATGGTGCTCGCCGTCGTCGTGGTGGCGTTCGTGCTCGCCGACCAGGTCCAGGAGGAGTCGGGCCTGCTGGCGGTCACGGTGATGGGGATGTACCTGGCACGGCAGGAGTCGGCTGCGGTGCGCCAGCTCCTCGACTTCAACGAGAGCCTCCGGACCCTCCTGATCTCGCTGCTGTTCATCCTGCTCGCGGCCCGCATCGAGACCGGCGACCTCGGCGACGTCGCGCTCCCCGCGATCGCCTTCATCGCCGTCCTCGTGCTGGTCGCCCGACCGCTGATGGTGATCGCGTCGACGGTCCGGACGGCGCTGACGTGGCGCGAGCGCGTGTTCCTCATGGCGATGGCGCCGCGTGGGATCGTCGCGGCTGCGGTGTCGGCGATCTTCGCGCTCCGGTTGGAGGACGAAGGGGTGCGCGGCGCCGAGGTGATCGTGCCGGTCACCTTCCTGGTCGTCATCGGCACGATCGTGATCTACGGCGTGATCGCCGGGCCGGCGGCACGTGCGCTCGGGTTGGCGGAGCGACGGGCCGCCGGCGTCCTGATCGTCGGCGCGCACGCGGTCGGGCGCGGGCTCGCCAAGCAGCTCGATCAGCACGACGTCAAGTCGCTGCTGGTCGACACGAACCCCTACGACGTCACCCGGGCGATCGCGGCGGGCCTCCGCGCCCGGCGGTTGAGCGTCCTCACGGAAGACGCGACCAACGAGCTCGACCTCAGCGGGATCGGACGGATCGTCGCGCTCACCTCCAACGACGAGGTCAACGCGCTGGCCAGCTCCCGCTTCTCGCGGGTGTTCGGCCGCCGCGAGACGTTCCAGCTCGCCCCGACGAAGCACCGGCGGAGGACGTCGATCCCCGAGGACATGCTCGGCCGCGTCATCGGGATCGACGGGCTGAGCTACCGCGATCTCGAAGATGCGCTGCGATCCGGCTGGAGCGTGGCATCGACGGCCGGTGGCTCCGACGCGGCCGCCGCCACCGACGCGGGATCGTTCGTGCCGATCGCCCGCATCTTCGACCGTCAGCTCGGGTTCATCTGTCGCAACGACCCGGTGCCCGAGCAGGGCGTGGTGATCGGCCTCGCCTCACCCGCCTACAGCAAACGCCTCGCCGAGGCGACGTGAGCGGCGGCCGGCACCTCTTCGTCTACGGCACCCTGCGTCCGGGCGACGTGCGCTGGCCGCTCTTGTCGCCGTTCGTCGAGGGCGAGGGCGAGCCCGACCACGTGCGCGGCCGGCTGTACGACACCGGACTCGGGTATCCGGCGGCGGTCTTCGGCGGCGGCGATCACCTGATCGTCGGTCACACGTTCGCGCTCTCGGGTGACCGCCGCGAGCGTGCCCTGGCGTCGCTCGACGCCGAGGAGGGCACGGTCGCCGGGTTGTTCCGTCGTGTCTCGGTCACCACCGAGGGCGGTGTCGACGCGTGGGCGTACGCGTACGGCGACGGCCTGGCGCTGACGCCGATCGCGAGCGGCGACTGGTTCGACCGCGCCCGCCCGACCGGGCGGCCGGGAACGCCGCCGGGGCGGTCGTGAGCCTGCGGCGACCCAGCTTGACCTGTGATTCGATTCGTGGAAACCTCAATGCCGCGAACATCTTTCCGTTCGTGTGTGAACGGGTGCCGGAACTCCGTCCGGCACCAACTCGAGGGGAGAACTCATGACTTCACGCCGGATCAAGCTGCTTGCTCCGCTGCTTGCCTTCTCCGTCATCGCCGCCGCATGTGGTGACGACGACGACGACGCTTCCGAACCAGCCGAAGAGCCTGCCGACGACGCCGACGCTGATGCCGATGCCGACGCTGATGCCGACGCAGATGCAGATGCAGACGCCGACGCGGACGCAGATGCAGATGCCGATGCGGATGCCGAGGAGGGCTCC